>CAYTEX010000135.1:0-1256 GCA_964437015.1 uncultured Clostridium sp.
ATGCCCTTTTTCTATTATTTTGGTTTTATCTTTCTAACTTTTACTTTCAAATTAACCTAACCTTTTATTATTTAATCTGATTTTCTTTCATCCTTACTCTCTAAAATACTATTAACTAACAAAAATCTTTCTGCTAATTCTGTATTTTCCAATAAAACACCTTTCACTTTGCTTCCATTTTTTATTAAATTGGTAAATCTCTTATCAAGTGTATCTATCATTTTATTTATTGAAAATTTATCAATTACCTTATTTCTACATATTTCTCTTATGTTTGTTTTTTCTTCTTTGTCTAATACATCAAGTAATGAATCCACGTATTTTTGAATTTCTTCATCAGAGTAATTAAAGTTTAGCTGATCTTCAAGTTTTTGATATGGTTCTATTAATGCACCACAATCTGATCCAACTAATTCTTTTTGGCCTCCAATATCTGCTGAAACAATTGGAACCCCCATTGATAAAGATTCATAAGTCACAAGTGCTAACCCTTCTTGTAGAGAACATAAGATAGTTGCATTTGCAATTTTGTAAAATGGTCTAACATCTTGTTGATATCCGAAGCAATCCACTATATTTTGCATATCATTTTCTTTAATATATTCTTTAACATCTTCTATTGCAACTCCGTCTCCAACTATCGCAAGTTTTACATCATTTCTAATTTCTGATATTTTTTTTATAACATCTATTGCAAAAATTGGTCTTTTAGCATGTACTATTCTACAAACAAGAAGTATTACCTTTTTTCCTTTATACATTTCCTTTAATTCTTGTTCTTTTTCTAAATTAATGCTTGGATCGAAAAAGCTTGTATCAGTTCCTATATAAACTGGAGTAACATTTCTAACGCTTCGATTCATTTTTGTGTACATTAAATTTTTTAAATAATTGGTACATGTATAGGTTTCGTCTAAATAATCAGCAACAACATTTGAATCTTTTGGTTTTCCCCCATTTCTTAAGTTCCAATTTTCAGAATGTATATAATCAACAAATGGAATTTTTTTAAACTGACATTTTAACCAAGGCAACGCATAATATCCATAAAAACTATTACTTAAAAATACAAGATTTATTCTTCTACTTTTTATAATATATGCAATAAAAGATGCCCAGTCTCTTCTATTTAAAAAGCTTGTTATGTCAAAATATTCATCTACGTATTTTTCTATCTCTTGTCTTAAAACATATCCACACTTTTGTGTTGTTACTACACTAATCTCATATCCTTTTTTCTTTAATCCCTTTACTAA
>CAYTEX010000135.1:1266-1983 GCA_964437015.1 uncultured Clostridium sp.
ATCAGTGTAAAATTTATCATTAATATCAAATATTTCTGCTCCACCAAATGCTGTCCATGGTAATATAAGCAAAATTCTTTTTTTATTATCTTTTGGTACAATTGGATTTTTTCCTATATTTATATTTTTAGGTGTATCTTTATAATCAACCTCACAATTATTGTCACAAATTTCATCTGATGATCTATTGCTTAAAGTATTTAATTCCCCATTTGACAATGTTGCAATTGTATCATTTACCATATTTAATCTAACATCATTTTTTAGATTTCTATGCCAATATCCATAAAAATTCATTTTTATGGATAAGTCCTTTGTAATAAAAAAGCTATTTTCAAGCATTATCTCATTTGGGTAATTTTTTTCTCCATCTATTCCTAATAATTCATTTTTTCTAATAAATACACTTGGTAAAATAATTTTTTTTCTTCTAAAATCAGAAATATCTATATTTCTATCAACAAGCAATTCTTTTTTACCAAATTCTACCATATTCGAATACGTCATAGATGCTTCTGGACTAAAAAATAGTGCAAAATATCCACATTCTAACATAGTTTTGTCTATTAAATCATTTTCTTCAAAGTAAAAGACTATATCACTTTTTGCATTTTTTGCAGCAAAAAGTTTTGCTTTGTTTTTATTTTTTGCTTTATTAATAAAATATTTAATTCTTTTATCTTTTGTTACTATTTCATCTATTATAGGTTCTTCGCC
>CAYTEX010000135.1:1993-3907 GCA_964437015.1 uncultured Clostridium sp.
CATTAGACACTATTATCCATTCCCAATATGGAAAAGTTTGAATTTTTAAACTATTATACATTTGATTTAAATACTTATGTCCTGAATTTCGACTGCAAGTTGTAATTACACTTACTAATGGTTCTCCTCTATTTATACTAATCCTATCAAAAATTTCTTTTCCTGGTTCAAAAGAAAAATCAAAATATTGCATTTCTGCCATAGTTTTCAGTGTATTCGACATTTCTTCTATTCTCCTTCCTTCTCTCCTTTTTCTCTTACTATAATTCTTATTGGCGTGCCTTCTAGTCCAAATTCTTTTCTAATTTGGTTTACTAAATATCTTTCATATGAGAAATGAAATAGTTCTTTTTTATTAACAAATATTACAAATGTTGGTGGCTTTATTGAGGCTTGTGTACCATATAATATTTTTAGCCTTTTTCCTTTATCTGATGGTGGCTGTACAATTGAAATTGCTTCATTTATAACTTCATTCAACTGACTAGTTGTTACTCTTTTAGAGTTTTGTTCATTTACATTATTAATAATCTCAAAAAGCTTTTCTACTCTTTGTCCTGTTTTTGCTGATATGAATATAATTGGTGCATAAGATAAATATGAAAGCTTATTATATATTTCTTTTTTATATTTCTCCATAGTTCCTGTTGTTTTCTCATACTCGTCCCATTTGTTTACAACAATTATAACACCTTTTCCTGCTTCATGTGCTTCTCCTGCAATTTTTGCATCCTGATCTGTAACACCTTCGTTACTATCAATTAACATTAAACATACATCTGCTCTTTCTATTGCAAGAATAGATCTCATAACACTGTATTTCTCGATTTTCTCTGTTACTTTGCTTTTTCTTCTAATGCCAGCTGTATCAATAAATACATATTTTCCATGTTCGTTTTCAAATTCAGAATCTATACTATCTCGTGTCGTTCCTGCAATATCACTTACTATATTTCTATTTTCTCCCAAAATTTTATTTACTAGAGAAGATTTACCTACATTTGGCTTTCCTATTACAGCAACTTTTATTTTTTCATCATCAATTTCATTTATTTCTTTTTTAGGAAAATATTCAAAGATTTTGTCTAATACGTCACCTATACCTCTTGCATTTACACTAGACATAGGCATAGGATCACCTAATCCTAATTTATAAAATTCATATATATCATTTTGAAATTTTTGAAAATCATCTACTTTATTACAAACAAGCACAATTGGTTTTTTAGATTTTTTTAGCATTATAGCAATTTCTTCATCTGCTGCTGTAACACCTTGTCTAACGTCTGTTAAAAATACTATTACATCTGCTATATCTATTGCTATATTTGCTTGAAGTCTCATTTGTGAAAGAATAACATCATTTGATTCTGGTTCGATTCCGCCAGTATCTATAAGATTAAAATTTACCCCTCTCCAATTTGATTCTCCTTGAATTCTATCTCTTGTAACTCCGGGGGTATCTTCAACTATTGAAATTCTTTGTCCTACTATATAATTAAAAAATGTTGATTTTCCAACATTTGGTTTACCTATAATTGCAACTATTGGTTTAGACATCTTTTTTCCTTTCTACATCACACTTATCTACAATTATACACTATTTTGGCAAAAAATTCAAGTAATGCCTTGACTTTTAACGTTATTATAAAATATAATGACATAAAAAATAAGGAGGTAGAAAAATGTCGAAAAATGATTTAGCATTACTTGTACTAGATAGTTCAAAAGAGTTTGGAGAAATGGTTGAAAAAAACTTACTAAAACTACGTGGAGAAAAAGATAAACACTATATTGTAAAACTTACAGCTTCAAGATTTACAAATGGCGAAGGCAAAATTATAATTAATTATTATGTTATAAAAAAAGATATTTACAAAATATGTGATTTTGGAAAATATAGTGTAACAAATA
>CAYTEX010000136.1:0-3869 GCA_964437015.1 uncultured Clostridium sp.
TCTCATTCCTATAACACCTTGAGCAATTCTTCCAATTGGTCTAACATCTTTTTCATCAAATGTTATGCAAAGACCTTTACGTGTAACTAAAACAACATTATCTTGTCCATCTGTTAATTTAACAGAAATTAGTTCATCTTCTCCTTTTAATGTTATTGCAAGAAGTCCTGTTTTCTTACCAGAATCATATTCTGTTAATGATGTTTTCTTAATTAACCCATTCTTTGTACCCATAAGTAGGTATTTGCCTTCTGCAAAGTTCTGAATTGGAATAACTGCTGATATTTTCTCTCCTGGGTCTAAACTTAGTAAGTTTACTATAGCAGTTCCTTTTGCTGTTCTACCAGCTTCTGGGACTTCATAACCTTTAAGTTTATACATTTTTCCTTTGTTAGAGAAGAATAGTATTAAATCATGTGTAGATGATGTAAATATTTGATTTACAAAATCACCTTCACGAGTTGCAATTCCTGTTATACCCTTTCCTCCACGTCTTTGACTCTTATATGTGTCTATTGGCATTCTTTTAATATATCCAAAATGTGTTAGGGCAATAACTGTTTGCTCTTCTTTTATTAAATCCTCAACATTTATCTCGCCTTCTGCTGGAACAATCTTTGTTTTTCTTTCATCTCCAAATTTATCCCTAACCTTAATAAGCTCTTCTTTTATAACTTCAAATACCTTATGCTCACTGTTTAATATTTCACGTAAATACTCAATTAGCTTCATTAGTTCAGCATATTCTTCCTCGATTTTCTCTCTTTGTAAACCTTGAAGTGTTCTTAATCTCATATCTAGAATTGCTTGTGCCTGAATATCTGATAGTCCAAATCTCTCCATTAATCTTTCTTTAGCATTATCATAAGATGATCTGATTATTTGAATTACTTCATCAATATTATCTATTGCAATTCTTAATCCTTCTAATATATGTGCTCTTGCTAAAGCCTTATCAAGCTCAAATTGAGTTCTTCTAAGTGTAACATCTTTTCTATGCTCTAGGTAATAATCTAAACATTGTCTTAAAGTTAAAATCTTAGGTTCCCCTTTTACTAGGGCTAACATAATTACCCCGAAACTAGTTTGCATTTGTGTGTTTTTGTAAAGTTGGTTTAATACAACTTGTGCATTTGCATCTTTTTTAAGCTCTATTACAATTCTAACTCTTTCTTCTCTATCTGATTCATCTCTAATTTCTGAGATTCCCTCTAGTCTTTTTTCTTTAACTAGATTTGCCATATTTTCTATAAGTTTTGCTTTATTAACTTGGTATGGTAAAGAATGAACAACTATTTTTTGTCTATTTCCAGCCATTTCTTCAATCTCAGCTTCTGCTCTTAATGTTAGCTTTCCACGTCCTGTTTTATAAGCTTCTTTAATTCCTTCTATTCCTAATATTAGTCCTGCTGTTGGAAAATCAGGTCCTTTTATAATCTCCATAAGGTCTTCATCAGATACTTCATCTTCATCTATGATTTTTATTAGTCCATTTATAACTTCTGTTAAGTTATGTGGTGGAATATTTGTTGCCATCCCTACGGCTATACCAGATGAACCATTGACAAGTAGAGCTGGAATTTGTGCTGGAAGTACTGTTGGTTCTTGAAGTCTATCATCAAAGTTTGGCATAAAATCAACTGTATTTTTTTCAATATCTGTAAGCATTAACTCTGCTATTTTTGACATTCTTGCTTCTGTATAACGGTAAGCAGCTGGTGGATCACCATCTATTGATCCAAAATTTCCATGTCCATCAACCAACATATATCTCATTGAGAAATCTTGTGCTAAACGTACTAAAGCATCATAAACTGATGCATCTCCATGTGGATGATATCTACCCAAAACGTCTCCAACTGTAGTTGCAGATTTTCTATATGGCTTATCTGGTGTTAATCCATCTTCATGCATTGTATATAAAATTCTTCTATGAACAGGTTTTAAACCATCTCTTACATCTGGAAGTGCACGAGCCACAATAACACTCATTGCATAGTCGATGTAAGCTGTTCTCATCTCTTCTTCTATGTCTCTTTCTATTATTTTTCCGTCTGTTCTTCTTTCTTCTGCCATGAATTATTACCTCTTTTCAAAATATTTGTTTTGCTGTTTCACGCTTTTTATTTACGCGTGCTTTGCTTTTTGTATTATACTAAAGATAAAAAAAATTTGCAAGGAATTTTTGAAAAATCTAAATTTTTAATCTATTTCTTCTATTTTCGCATATACTGTATTTATTACATTATCTAGGATATCTTTAGGTATATTTTCAATGAATTCATACTTTCTTTTTCTTAAATCTAAAGATTTAAGATGTTCGAATAATGCTTTTTTAGTATGATTTTAGTTTCTCGGCTAATTCAATTTCTTCTTCACTTATGTTAAAGTTTTGTCCATTATTTTTTATTAACTGGTGAAGAGTCTCTACTTGTCTTGCATTTTTTAGCGTATTTTCTAAAGGAACTAATTCTTTTAAATTCATTTCCATTTTTTTATACTCTTTTTCCATTCCATCAAAATCTCTTTTATTATAGAACTCTTTCCAATTATTTATATATTTATCTACTAAGCTTACTTTAGAAATTTGGTTATCTAATGTTGATTCTATATTTCTTTCTACACTATTTAATATAGAACTTTTTCCATTTTTTAAAATATAACTAAATGATGAATTAATTTTTCCTGTTTTTTCTCCTTTTTCAATTAAAGAGTCTAACACTTCAGAAATCTTATCTATTATGCCTCCATTTTTTATAACTCTTTGAACTTGTCCTATGTTTTCAAAGTTTCCAGATAAAATTCCCACCGCTTCTTTTCCTGTTTCTATAACCGTATTTACAGATTTTTTTATTCCTTCTTTTAATCCTAAATTAACTAAGTTATCTTTTAAATCTATAATTTCATCTTCAACCAAATCTGGCAACAAATATCTTATTCCGATATCAATTCCATTATTAATTGTCTTCCATAAAGTTGAATTTAAGAAATCTTCTCTTTTATTATTTTTTTCTAAATTTAAATCCATATTTTGTGTTAATTCCATTTATCTAATCTTCCTTTCTTTTCTACATATAATTTATTAAAAATTTTAGTATATAAATATTTCAATTTTTTATTTTCTTTATTAAAATTATTTTTTTTATTATTTATAAAATCACAATAGTTATTAAGATAAAGTTTTCCAATAATATTAAATTCTTTGTATAAATTTTTAGAAATACATATATTAGGTGAATATTTATTAATTTTATTAAAAATAATATAAATATTTTTTGAATTAATTTTATTTTCATAAATTAATTTATTTATTATTTTTTTATTTCTTATTAATTTTTCTATTTGACTTTCAATAATAATAATTAATTTAGAATTTAAATATTTCATTTTTTCTATTTCAAAATAATTATTTATATTTATTTCATTAAAATTAAATAATTCTTTTTTTTCAATTACATATTTTAAATTATTTATAATTAATGTTTTACCAGAAAAATTCTCACCAATAACAGCAATTTCATTTTTTTTGCAACTATATGAATTATTTTCTTCGGAACTAGTATTTTTATATTTTAATATTTCTTCATTTTTTTCATTAATAATATTTTTTAATTTAATAATTTCTTCATTTAATTTATTTTTTTTATTTATTTCTTCATTTTTTATTTTACTTATAAAATCATTAATATTTATTTCATTAATATAAAAAATATTTTTTATATTTTCTGTTTTTAATAAATTTATTAATTCTTTATTTTCTTTTTCTAAAATAAAAAATATAACTATTTCATTATTAATTTTTTTTATACTTTTTATTAGATTACATATTTCTATTTCTCCTGGTATTTTTTCATATAAAATAACAATGT
>CAYTEX010000137.1:0-3854 GCA_964437015.1 uncultured Clostridium sp.
TAATATGCTGCTATTTTTTTTGATAAATCTAAAAGATTCTGGTTTTTTTCAAAAACATCTTTAGTTTTATTTTCAGTATCAATTTGTCTATCATATTCTGCTTGACTTTCGCCAATTGCTTTTATATCCGAAACTGCAAGTGAAGATACAACTCCTATAGAAAATAAAAATCCTTTAAACCAATATTCAATCTTTTTTAAAAAGCTCGTATTATTTTTCTTTTTACTATTTTTATTTTTCATAAATTTCTCCTTCTATTTAACTTTTGTTTTTGTTATTGAATTAATTAATATATATTATACAGAATTATAATATATATGTCAAATCAATTTTACACTATTTGGGGTCTTGAAAATTTGATTTTTTTCTAAAAAAGTGGTATAATTAAAGTATTACAGGGATATTGGTGCGTCCCGGAATCCAAAAGCACCAAATGCGGGTGTCTTACGAATAATCGTACCGCATTGCATAATGGGGAGAAACATGAAGCGAATAGTAAGTTCAATTGTAGCTGTAGTATTAATTTCCTTTGCTTTATTGTCATTTGAATGGACCAGAAATATAATTTTTTCTCGGGGAATTCCACAAACGATAATTCACGCAATTTTAATTGGTCTTGCCCTTGGGCTAGGCATCTCGAGAAAATTTCTTGGGCTTCTTCCAATTATCATTTCCGAAGCCATTATATACTGGTCTGTAAGTTGGACCAGTTGGCCGGTGTCCATTTGGATTACAACGCGAATTGCCCCTGTTTTAGGGGTAATCGCAGCTGTCATTATTGTCATACAAAACATAAATGATGGCCAAAACATCGATAAATAATCTCCCCCCCCTCTCCATGGTTTCATAGCGAGAGGGGGCTCTTTTTTTGTTATTTTCCCATTGACTTTTTCCACTATTTACCATATAATGAGCATGAAGAAAAACATATTCTATTTTTCTAAAAATATTAATAAAAGGAGGTCTTCACATGAAAAAATATTTATGTGAATTTATTGGAACAGCAGTACTTGTTCTTTTTGGTTGTGGAAGTGCTGCAATTGCAGGAAGTACTCTTGGAACACTTGGAATAGCCCTAGCTTTTGGTTTATCAATTGTTGCTATGGCTTATGTTATAGGAAGCGTTTCAGGTTGTCATATTAACCCTGCAGTATCACTTGCTATGCTTATTAACAAAAAAATGTCTGTAAAAGACTTTATTGGTTATATTGTTGCCCAAGTATTAGGTGCAGTATTAGGTTCTGCAATTCTTTATTTAATAATAAAATGTTGTGGAATGGATGTTGCAACAGTTGGATTAGGTGCAAATGGATTTGGAGAAGCATCTTCAGTAGGATTAAATATGATTGGTGCAATATTTGTTGAAGTTATTTTAACATTTGTATTTATCTATACAATTCTTGGAGTAACATCAAGTGAAAAATTTAGTTCTGTTGCTGGAATAGTAATTGGTTTAACTTTAGCTTTTGTTCATATTATGGGAATTCCTTTAACTGGAACATCAGTTAACCCAGCAAGAAGCTTAGCACCTGCATTATTTTTAGGTGGTACAGCACTTGCACAAGTATGGGTATTTATAGTAGCACCATTTATAGGATCAGCTATAGCTGCTATAACTTATAAACTTTTAAATGAAGAAAAATAGAATAAAAAAATACAGACTCTAAAGTCTGTATTTTTTTATTCTTCAGTTTCAAATTACACAAATTCTTCCCATACCATATTTGCTAAATCTATTCCTTTATTTGTTAATTTTATTTTATCATTATCAACAATAATTAGTTTTTCATTTACTAACTTATTTAGTACTTCTTTAAATAGAAAAATAGGATTTTCTCCAAATTTATTCTTAAACTCTTGAATTGAAACCCCATTGATTTTTCTTAATCCTAATAACATATATTCTTTCTTTTTAGCAATCTCATCTTGCTCTTCCTGTATTATTTTACTATTTTTATAATTTTTTAAATATTCATCAAAATCTTCTGTATTTGAAAATCTAATATTATTAACATAAGAATGAGCAGCGAGTCCAAATCCAACATATTCTTTTTGATTCCAACAATCTAAATTATGTTTTGAGTTATATCCTCTTTTAGCAAAATTTGATATTTCATAATGAGAATATCCCTTTAGTTCTAAATAGTTTTTAGCATACCAATACATATTTCTTTCTAGTTCTTCATCTGGTAAAATTAAATCCCCGTTATTTATTAAACTAGCCATTTTTGTCTCTTCTTCAACAATTAAAGAATATACAGAAATATGTTTAGGATTTAAATTTGTTACTATTTCTAATGATTGTTTAATATTTTGGATACTTTGATTTGGAAGTCCTATCATCAAATCTACATTTATATTATTAAATCCTATGCTATTTGCTAAATTATATGTATTTAAAAAATCTTCAAAATTATGAATTCTACCAATTTGTTTAAGCAAATTATTTTGCGTAGATTGAAGTCCAATACTTAGCCTATTAATTCCTATATTTTTATAAAGATTCAATTTTTCTAAATTGGCTGTTCCTGGATTTACTTCAATTGTAATTTCTTTTGCACTATGTTTAGGAATTAAATCAAGAATTTCCTTAATATAGTTCTCATTAACAAAGGAAGGAGTTCCCCCACCTATAAAAATTGTTGATATTTCATAATTACTATATTCAGAAAAGAAATCATTTATTTCATTTTTTAATACTTCAAAATATTCTTTTTGAAAGTCTTCTTGTTTTGCAAAAGACACAAAATCGCAATAATAGCACTTTTGCTTGCAAAAAGGTATGTGAATATATACTCCTATTTTTTTCATTTTGGGACGGTCCTTTTTTGTAAATTTTTTCATTTTGGGACGGTTCTTTTTTATTAAATAATAACTAATCCGCGTCAGCATATCGTTTTATAAATTTTCGAAGAGCCGGAACTTGTCGCCGGTCGTAGAAAATTTATAAAATGATATGCGGTTAAACAGGATTAGTTATTTACATAAAATTTACAAAAAAGGACCGTCCCCAATTGAAAATTATTCTTCAGCTTTTTTTATAATTCTTTTTAGTCTATAATTTACTCCTGATTTTCCAAGTGGTATAGCTAGTTTTTTTCCGAGCTCTACAAGGGATATATCTGGATATTCAAGTCTTAATTCTGCAATTTCTTTTAAACTATTATCCATTTTTTCAAATTTACCTGACTCTTTTAATTTTTTTATTGCATTTATTTGCTCAACTGAAGCATTTAAAACTTTATTCAAATTTGCACTTTCACAATTAACCAGTCTATTTACTTTATTATTCATATGCCTTTGAACACGTATTTCTTCAAATTTTAGCATTGATTTATTTGCACCAATAAATGCTAAAAACTTTGATATTTCTTCTCCTTCTTTTGTATATATGGTTTTATTATTATTTTTAAAATTAATATCCGATCTTTCTAGCAAATCTATTATCTTTTTTGTATTCTTTTCTTCTCTTATTCCACATTCTAAATGATATTTCTTCTCAGGATTATTGATTGATCCAGCCCCCATAAATAAGCCACGTATAAATGCTCGAACATCATTTATTTGATTTGTATCAAAGTCAAATTCTTCTATGTTAGCTGCTTTCTTTTTATTTATTTCAATAAAAAAAACTTTGCCATTTACATTTATATTAAAGTCTTCAAATCCAATGTTTCTTATAATTTTAGAAAATCTATCTATGTTATAATCATTTTCTGTTGAAAATCTTAAATATTTGTTATCTGTAGATATATTATTACTTGATAAATATCCTAAAAATTCCATTTTAACTTCTTGTTTATTTGCTAAATTAGAAATTTTACTTAATTCTTCTTTAACTTCTTGTGAAAAAG
>CAYTEX010000138.1:0-3840 GCA_964437015.1 uncultured Clostridium sp.
TTTAAAAGACAAACAAGAATTATATGCATCAATAGATAAAATATTTAATAATATTGAAAATTTAAATTTGATTGATACACTTAATACAGCAGATATTATATATAAATCACAAGAAGATAAATATGATATTTTAGAGTATATTAATATAATTTTGTTTAAAAAATTAAAATATGATATAAATTACATAAATACAATAAACATTGTTGAAGATGCAAAAAAAAGATTAAAGGCAAATAGTAATTATAATATGACAATTGATAATTTAATTATGACTATATGGGAGGAAATACATTGAAAAATATAGTTGGTATAAGGTTTAGAAAATTAGGTAAAATATATTTCTTTAACCCACAATATTTGATATTAAAAAAAGATGATTTGGTAATTGTTGATACAGAAGACGGAGAAGAAATTGGAATGGTTTCAATTCCAAATCGATCTTTAGAAGAAAGCAAAATACCAAAGGAACTAAAAAGAGTTTTAAGATTAGCTAATATTAAAGACAAAAATCGTTATGATGAATGTAAGAAAAAAGAAAAAGAGGCATTTGATTTTTGTAATTCTAAAATAAAAGAGTTAAATCTTAAAATGAACCTAACAGATGTTGAGTTTAAATTTAACAATTCAAAAGTATTATTTTATTTTACGGCTGATGGAAGAGTAGACTTTAGAGAGTTGGTTAAAGAGCTTGCAGCTGTTTATAAAACAAGAATAGAGTTACGACAAATTGGTGTTAGAGACGAAATAAAACGTTTAGGAGGAAATGGAGTTTGCGGAAGGCAATTATGTTGTTGTTCTTTCTTAAGTGATTTTGAAACTGTTTCTATAAAAATGGCTAAAGATCAAAATCTTTCTCTTAATCCAACCAAAATCTCTGGATGCTGTGGTAGACTAATGTGTTGCCTAAAATATGAAGATGAGGTTTACCAAGAAAAACTTAAAAGACTTCCACATGTTGGTGCAATAGTTAATACTCCAGATGGAGTCGGTGAAATAGAACAAGTAGAAACATTAGCAGAGAGAGTAAAAGTTAAAATAAAAAATGGAGAAGATTATAACCATAAAAAATATCAAGTATCTGAAATAAAAGTAATAAAAGATTCTGAAAAAGAAGCTATAGACGAGGAAGAACAACTTAATAAAGCCGAATTAGACGAGCTACAAAGATTAGAAGAAGAAGACTTAAAAAATCAACAAGATTAGTTTAAATATAATTTAAGGAGGTGAGAAAAAATGGCATACAAAATAAATAAAGAAACATGTATTGGTTGTGGAGCATGTGTAGATGCATGTCCTATGGGTTGTATAAAAATTGGAGAAGACGGAAAAGCAGAAATAGACGAAGCAACATGCATTGGATGTGGAACCTGTGCTGCTACTTGTCCAGTTGGAGCACCTGTAGAAGAATAGAATTTAGAAAGGTAGAATTTTTATGAATAATAAAAATAGTACAATAATTATTTGTATACTTTCTGTTATAATTGTAGCATTAATATGTTCTTTAATTATACTTAAAGTTCATTATTCCAAATATAAAATGTATAAAAACATTATTTCACAGGACGAAGTCGAAAAAACATTATTTGGACAAAAAATTTCCGAAGACAGAAACGGAGAATACCGCATTGGAATAAAAACAGCTATTGATGGTGATTTTCATGCCAATCTTACAATTTATGAAGCAAAAAATGGTAATTATGAATCAATATTTAATTGTCCTGCAGTTGTTGGAAAAAATGGACCAGGAAAGCAATCAGAGGGAGATACGAAGACACCTTTAGGTACATGGACAATTGGAGAAGCTTATGGAATTAATGATGACCCTGGAGGTGGTGTACCATATACTAAAGAGGATGATGATATGTATTGGTGTGCAACTGGTTCAAACAGTAAAAAATACAATACACTAATTAAACGTAGTGATGATCCAGATGCAGACTATTCAGAAGATGAACACCTTATAGACTATCCTGTTGTTTATAATTACTTACTTGATTTGGGATATAACAGAGCAGGAGTACCTTATGCAGGAAACGCTATTTTCTTACATTGCTGGAGAGGACCAGATTCTCCAACAGGAGGATGTGTAGCAGTTTCAGAAGAAAACATGGTTAAAATATTACAAACAGTAAAACCCGGAACATCAGTAACAATATATTAAAATGCAAGTTTCTACTTGCATTTTTTTTACTTATGTAATAGAATAAAGAAAGCAAAAATAAAATAATTATGTAAGAGTGTGTTACAAACTTTTGGAAAGGGAGAATAAAAATGAATAATATTATCTGGAAAGATAGAAAAAGACCGATATTTGGATTACCACTATCATTCACAAAATATATACTAACAGAAGAAAAGTAAATAATAAATATAGGTTTTCTTGCAAAAACAGAGGAAGAAATTAGATTATATAGAATGACGGATTTTTCTGTAAATCAAGGATTATTCCAAAGAATATTTAGAGTAGGAAATATTAAAATTTCATCATCTGATAATATGCAAGGAGAATTTGTTATTCGCGATATAAAAAGACCATACGAAATAAAAGAAATGCTATCAGATATGGTTGAAAAAGAAAGACAGAAAAAAGGCATTGTAACAAATGAATTTTTAAAATAAATTGTAAACTAGACCATTAAAGAGGTGAAATTATGGGAGAGTTTGTTCATCTACATATACATAGTGAATATAGCTTATTAGATGGTGCAAATAGAATAAAAGACTTACCAGCTCGTGCCAAAGAGCTTGGAATGGATGCAATAGCTCTAACAGACCATGGAGTAATGTATGGAGTAATAGATTTTTATAAAGCTTGTAAAAAAGAAGAGATAAAACCTATTATAGGATGTGAAGTATATGTTTCACCAAGGTCAAGATTAGATAAAGAACCTGGGGTAGATAACAAAAACTATCACTTAATTTTACTTGCAAAAAATAATCAAGGTTACAAAAACTTAAGTAAACTAGTTTCTTTAGGGTTTATCGATGGATATTACTATAAACCTAGAATAGATCACGAGATTTTAGAAAAATATAGTGAAGGACTAATATGTTTAAGTGCTTGTTTAGCTGGAGAAGTAAATCAAGCACTTTTAAATGGAGAAAATGAAAAAGCTGAAGAAATTGCATTATGGCATAAAAAGGTTTTTGGAGAAGACTATTATATAGAAATTCAAAATAATGGAATAAAAGAACAGGTTTTAGCAAACCAAAGGTTAGTTAAGCTCGCAAGAAAACTTAACATTCCACTTGTTGCTACAAATGACGCACATTATTTAAAAAGAGAAGATGCATATAATCACGAAGTTTTACTTTGCATTCAAACAGGTAAAAGAATGAGTGATGAAGATAGAATGAAATTTGACACAGAAGAATTATATGTTAAATCTCCAGAAGAAATGATAGAATATTTTAAAGCCTTTCCAGATGCAATAGAAAATACTGTAAAAATAGCAGAAAAATGTAATGTTGAATTTGAATTTGGACATACAATACTTCCAAATTATGATGTACCACAAGAATTTCCTACACATTATGATTATTTAAAAAAATTATGTGATGATGGACTAAAAAAAAGATATGGTGAAAATATTCCAAAAGAGTATTTAGATAGGGCAGAATATGATCTTGGGATCATTAAAAAAATGGGATATGTTGACTACTATTTAATAGTATGGGACTATATTCATTATGCAAAAACACATGATATTCCAGTTGGCCCAGGACGTGGCTCTGGTGCAGGCTCAATTTTAGCATATGCAATTGAAATAACAGATATTGATCCAATGAAATATAATCTTCTTTTTGAAAGATTTTTAAATCCAGAAAGAATAAGCATGC
>CAYTEX010000139.1:0-3799 GCA_964437015.1 uncultured Clostridium sp.
CTATACTTTTTTATAAAAAAGTTAAAAAAAAGTACCCGGTCCTAAATTACACATGAAAAAAAGTACCCGGTCCCAATTTGCACTTGCAAAAAAAGACCCGGTCCCAAATTACAACATCGCTATGATTTCTTCTTTTAGCTCCTCTATTATTTTTTCTTGTGGGATTTTTCTTATGACTTGTCCTTTTTTAAATAGAACCGCCTCATTTTTCCCACCAGCTATACCAATGTCAGCATTAGATGCTTCACCCGGCCCATTTACTATACATCCCATAACTGCAACCGTAATATTGCTTTCAAGTGTTTGTAAAAACTTTTCCATTTCTTTTGCAATAGGAATCATGTCATATTCTGTTCTACCGCATGTAGGACAAGCAACAAGCGTTGGACTTTTTTTATACAGTCCACAGTCTTTTAAAATCTCTTTTGCTACTTTTATTTCTTCTATTGGATCATCTGATAAAGATACTCTTATTGTATTTCCAATGCCTTCTCTTAGTAATACTCCTAGTCCAATACTTGATTTAATTGTTCCAGAAAATGCAGTTCCTGCCTCTGTTATTCCCAAATGAAGTGGATAGTCAAATGTATTTGCAGCCATTTCATAAGCTTTTAAACATAAGTCCAGATTTGATGCTTTTAGTGAAATACATGTATCATAAAAATCAAGCTCTTCAAGTATTTCTATATGCTTTTTAGCACTTTCAACCATAGCTTCAGCACATGGTTTTCCGTATTTTTTAAGTAATTCTTTTTCTAAAGAACCTCCATTTACCCCAATTCTAATTGGAATATTCTTCTTTTTACAAGCTTCAACTACAGCCTTGGTTTTATCTTTTGAACCAATATTTCCTGGATTAATTCTTATCTTATCCACTCCTGCCTCAATTGCTGCTAATGCTATTTTATAGTCAAAATGAATATCAGCAACTATAGGGATATGAATTTTCTCTTTAATTGATTTTATTGCTTTTGCATCTTCTTCATCAAGACATGCAACACGAATAATCTGGCATCCTGCATTTTCTAATGCTAATATTTGTTTAACAGTTTCTTCAATATTTTTAGTTTTGGTATTACACATAGATTGGATTATTACATTATTATTTCCACCAATTTCTATATTTCCAACTTTTATAGTTCTTGTATTTGTTCTATTTATCATGGTTTATCCAAATCCTTTCAAACTTTTTCTTTTAAACAATATACCATATATTTCATATTAACTCAACAATTTTTGTAAAAAAAGTACCCGGTCCCAAATTACACTTGCAAAAAAGTACCCGGTCCCAAATTACACGTGTAAAAAAGTACCCGGTCCCAATTTACAAATTCAACAAAAAAGATGTTTTTTCTATTATTACAAAAAACATCTTTTTATTTAATTAATCATTTGGTTCTATACCATTTTGAGAGTCTATGCCTAATCCTTTTTTATTTAATTCTTCATTTAATTGTTCTACAGATATTTGACCTTCAAACAATCTTCTTGCATTGTCATTTTGTGCAAACCAGCCTAAACCATGTTTAGTATCTAAAAAGCTCTTTGGTACTTTTTGCTCGTATACAAGAGGTTTTTCATGTTCAGATTGGGCAATTAAAACTGTAGCCATATCTCCATTTCCTTCAATTTCGTAATAATGGTTTAAGCTATTCTTTTCATGACCAGTTACTTTTTCTATTAATTTCTCATCTTTTCCATTTTTACCTGATAATTGTCTAAATATGTTAATTAGCTCTCCGGTTGGAGTATTTTCAACTCGTTGATGAGATGAGAATATTGTTTCTCCATTTGGATCTACATTAATTGTTTGTTCAAAAGAAACTTTTGGTCTATTAATAGGGGCAGTAAATGGTTGGCTTTCAATAAATTTTGCATTCATTCTATACGAATTTCCATTTAAAGAAATAACTATTTGCTCTCTAAGAAAATCAATTCTATTTTGTACCCCTTCTAAGGTTTCTTCATAAAACGATTCTGGCACAACAAAGCTATCAAAATTTTCGTTTAATTGACTATCAAAATCATTTGGATCACAGGTAATTAATAATGTATTATTAAATAATTTCATTAATTCTTCTGAAGCTCCTCTTTCTTCTAAAACTGCACCAACAAGTAGTTTTTCACGATCCGAGTTTGATAACGTTTTAAAAGCATTAGGATCAGAGTGTACTTCATTAATAAGTTCATTAAGTCTATCTGCATAACTCTGATTTGGATTGAATTTTACGCTTTCTTGAAGTGTGGATTTTTCATTCGGTTTTAATCCTCCTATACGATTGTTATTTTCTTTAGGGGATTGTAATTGTGCGGTTCTATTAAATATACTTTTAAAAAATCCACTTATAGCTTGAATTATATTCATACTTTTTACATCCTTTCATTATAATATTTTATAAACTTTACAATTGTTTATTATAAGTTACATTCTCTATTTGAAAGCCTACACATGATATGTTATCATTTTTGGTTTTACTTGTAAATACCGTTTTTACCACTAATGCACACATATATACTGCCACAATGGTTTGCAAGATTATTAAATTTATATAACATTTTTATTACATAAATATAACATCTTTCCGTAGATTTCTTAGCTGCGTGAATATTAGTGAACTACAGATAAGATATACATTGTAAGATAATTATGCGAAACTTAGATTTTCTTCGTGACATTAGGAGCTTATAAAATGTTAGTTCCGTTTTTTACTATATGATTTATTATATCACATACCACAACAGAAAACTAAAATTTTTAAAAAAGTATCCGGTCCCAAATTAAAAAATGTCTCTTGACTTTTTTTATAATAAAGAATATACTTCAATTATAATATTATATAGGAGGTAAAAATCGAATGGATAACCTAATTGAAATTAGATGGCATGGACGTGGTGGACAAGGCGCTAAAACAGCCTCTTTACTATTAGCTGATGCTGCTTTTAACACAGGAAAATATATTCAAGGGTTCCCTGAATATGGTCCAGAAAGAATGGGTGCTCCAATTACAGCTTATAACAGAATAAGCGATACACCTATTACTGTTCATAGCAATATTTATGAACCTGATTTCGTTGTTGTTGTAGATGATACTCTTTTAGAATCTGTTAATGTAACAGCAGGTTTAAAATCTACAGGTGCAATTGTTATTAATACAACTAAATCAGCAGATTATTTAAAATCAAAATTAAATGGATATGAAGGAAAAGTCTATACAATAGATGCAAGAAAAGTATCTATGGAATGCTTAGGAAAATATTTTCCAAATACACCTATGCTTGCTGCTATCGTTAAAGTTACAGGTATAATGTCAGATGATGATTTTATTAAAGATATGGAAGGTTCTTTTAAGCATAAATTTGCTAAAAAACCTGAAGTTATTGATGGAAATATGAAAGCAATTAAAATGGCACTAAATGAAGTAAAGGGTATTTAAATAGGAGTTAGATGTACGATAGAAGTAAGACGTAAGACATAAGAAGTAAGATAAAAAAAGCAAAAATCCTACCTCCGACCGCATACCTCTGACTTCTATAAAAAAAATGAAAGGAGTAAATATAAAATGACAAATATTAACAAAAATACCCCTATGGAAGAACTAACCATTGGTGGTAATATTTATACATCTGGAAATAGTAAAGAATTTAAAACTGGTGACTGGAGAAGTATGCGACCAGTTTATATTGAAGAAAAATGTAAACAATGTGGTCTTTGCTTCCCTGTTTGCCCTGAAAATGCTATTCCAGTTAATAAAGAAATGAAAAGAGAAGATTTTAATTTTGATTATTGTAAAGGATGCGG
>CAYTEX010000140.1:0-3798 GCA_964437015.1 uncultured Clostridium sp.
ATCATAACATTTATTCCTGTTTTTTCTTGTAAAAGTTTATCTAATCCATCTATTAGACATCCTCCACCTGTCATATATATTCCTTTATCACTGATGTCTGCTGCTAATTCTGGGGGAGTTATTTCTAATACCGAATGTACTGCATCTATTATCATATCAGCTGGCTCTTGCAAAGCTTCTAGCATTTCATTTGAGCTAATTGTAAGTGTTGTAGGAAGACCTGTTCCTAAATCTCTACCTCTAACTTCCATTTCAACTTCTTGAATTTTAGGATATACACATCCAACAGTCTGCTTTAATTCTTCAGCAGTTCTTTCACCAATTACTAAATTATATTTTTTCTTAATATATTTAGCAACATATTCGTCAAATTTATCTCCAGCAACTTTTATTGATGTACTAACTACAGAACCTCCCAATGAAATTACTGCTATGTCTGTTGTCCCACCACCAATGTCTACAACCATATTTCCACATGGCTTTGAAATATCTATACCTGCTCCAATTGCTGCAGCAATTGGTTCCTCTATAAGATATACTTTTCTTGCTCCAGCATTTGTTGCGGCATCTATTACAGCTTTTTTTTCTACTTCTGTAACTCGTGATGGAATACATATCATAATTCTTGGTGCAAAAAGTGTTCTTCCACCCACTTTTTTTATAAAATATTTAAGCATTTTTTCTGTTACTGTATAATCTGAAATTACTCCATCTCTTAAAGGTCTTGTAGCAACAATATTTCCTGGTGTACGTCCTAACATTCTTCTAGCTTCGTTTCCTACAGCTACAACCTCTCCTGTATTATTGTCAACTGCTACTACTGATGGCTCTCTTAGAACAATCCCTTTTCCTTTTACATATGCTATTACAGTAGCAGTTCCCAAATCTATTCCTATGTCCTGGCCCCAACCAAATTTAAACATCTGTTATCTACCCTCCGCTTTTATTACATTATTGTTACATTTTTTTTACAATTATATTACAGATTTTTAAATTTAGCAATATATTTTTTAAAAATGTTTTCCTTTTGAATTATTATCAAATCTTCTAAAATATTCATCTGTTAATGTTGTTTGTTCTTTATTTCCTGTATTATTATCTTCTTTTTTTTCATTAATTATTGTATCTGTTTCTTTATAATCGGTCATTTTAAATTTAGATTTATTTACTCTTTTAAATAATTCTTCTTCATTATCTAAATCTAAAACGTCTTCTTCATTAGATTCTTCTTCATCAGTTTCTTCTTCACTATATTCTTCATCATCTTCGTCATATAATTCTTCGTTTTTCAATTTTTTATGTGTCACAACAAAGAAAATTATTATTCCTAATACAACTGCTAAAAACAATCCAATAAAAATAAATCTTACTCTATTGGCTTTTTTTCTTGCATTATTTACAACTGTATTATTTTCTTGTTTGTTAACTATAATTTGATATGTTGAGTTTTTATTTGTTTCGGTATTCTTAACCATTACTGTTATAGTATTTTCTCCGCTCTTTTAAATCCGTATTACCAACAACTTCTATATTAACTTTATCGTTTGCTCCTTCTGCTATTACTTCTAAGCTTGTTACATCTTTTTTTACTTCTAATTTGTATTCATAAATATCTGCGGAAAATGCTGGTGTAAGTGTATATCCTTTAATTTCTAATTTTTTTAAATCTGATACTTCTTTTTCTGTTGAAGTTGTTTCCTGTTTAGTATCTGCTACTTTTTCTCTTGTTACATTGATTGTATATGTTTGTGTATCTCCACTTTCAGCTGTTACAACTATTTGAAGAGAATTCTCTCCTTCGTCTAAATTATGTGCTCCTGTTCCTGATGCTATTTTTGCTTTTGAGTCTTGAACTTTTGCATAAACATTTACTTTATCTACATCATTTGGAACTGTTACAACATAATTCAAGGTTGTAGGAGTAAATCCTTTAAAATCATTTGGTGTAATACCTAAATCACTAAGATTAGCATTAGTAGATTTCTTTGCTTCTGCTTTAGGCGTACTTTGCGTTTGTGTTCTCGTTCCTGCAGACGAACCTGATGGTGTAGAAGGGTTATTATTGTCTTCGCTTGATTCTTCTGGTGTCTGAGCATTCTGACCTTCTGTATTTTCAGTGGTTTCTTTGTTTTCTTCTTTTTCTTCTTTTTCTTCAGGTGTTGTTTCTTCAGAGGTTGTTTCTGTAGTAGTTGTTGTTGTAGTAGTTGTCTCTGTTGGTGTTTCAGTTCCTGTTTCATTTTCAGCTTTTGTACTTCCATATGATACAATACATAAATAGCAAATTATTGAACATAAAATAACTTTTAATAATCTTTTCATATTTTATCCTTCCTATCTTTGTTTTATTTTTGAATATAGTATATCATTTTTATATTTTATAAGTCAATAAAATAAAAAAAAAATCTCCCATTAGGAGATTTTTTTTATATTAATTACAAGTGTATCTAAATCTATTTTTACACTGTTTTTATCCTTTTCATACGTGTATACTAAGGTAGTATTTATTTTTAAACTAGTATTTATTCCATTTATATTTATAAATCCAATTTTATTATTATAATTTATAGATGCATCTTTTATTGTAATTTTTCCTGATAAATTATTTTCAAATTCAATCTCTATTATGCTATTGTCTTGAAATTCTTTTAAAATTTCATTTAAATCTTTTTCATTAAATTTTGACATACTAAAATTCCTCTCTTTCGTGTCTATTTATTAGTTCATTACTAGTTTATATTTATAATAACTTAATAAGAGCTTGTCTTCTTACTATAAATATATGTATTATCATCACCTCTAATCGCGAATTTTCGTATAAGATTACTTGATTGAAAATTTTAAAATTTTAGAATAAAACATAAATATTGATCTTAAGATAACTATATATTATTTTTTTTAAAATTACAAGTTAATATTTAAAATTTCTACAAATTTTTGTTCTTTTGATTTTAAACCAGCTTTAGTCGTTGAAAAACACTCTCTACTGTATGAATATTAGTCCACCACCTACAAAATAAAGAAAAACCATAGCTTAGCTATGACTATTTTTTATTGGTGGGCTGCTACTTTCAAAATAAGAATTATAAAATTTTTGTCCAATTTCTTCTTCCATACATAATTCTTACTATTTCAACTATTTTATTTTTTTCTTCTACCTTATAAAATACAATATGATTATTAACTTTTATTTTTCTAATTACTCTCTTTTTGATAATCTCGTCTTTTATAACTGCATACATTGTAGGATTATCTTTTAATTTATTGATTTCTTCTCTTATCTTTGCTATCAATTTTTTAGCTATAGCTGGTTCTTGTAAATTATACTTTATATAACTATAAGTATCAATTAAATCTTTTCTTGCATCTTTTGAAAATTGTATTTTATATTTATTCAAATTTTAGCCTTCTTTCTGTTTTAAATTTTTTCAATTTCATCAAAAACTTCTTCTTCTGAATATACTTCTCCTTTTTCTATAGATTTAATTCCTTTTTCTAGTTCCTCATATAATTCATATTTGTCAGTTAAAAATTCATATAATTCTATGCTCATAATTGCTAAATCACCAGCACCATTTTTTGTTATATATATAGGTTTTCTTGTTTTGTGGCACAAAGTAGATATTTCATTATAATTATTTCTTAAATCTGAACTTGGTCTAATAATTGGCATAATAAATGCACCTCCTATTATTATTATATGCATATTTTATCAAAATATTGATAAATAGTCAATATTTTTTATAAGTTTATTCAAAAAAAAACAACTATCTACTAGTGGTATGATATTTACTATTTCTT
>CAYTEX010000141.1:0-3763 GCA_964437015.1 uncultured Clostridium sp.
GTAGCTGAATTTTTCGTAAGAAAAATTACAGGTACATAAAGATTTCGACACCAAGGGATTGAAAAATAATATATTTACTCTTTAATACTAAAATAAAATAAAATTTTTGTATAAAAAAAATATTTTTGTTAATATTAGAATCAGTAAGGTTAATAATAGTTGTTCCAAGAAAATTATTAGATCAAATATATTTGGTTTCTTAATTTTCGGGCAAAGATATATAATGGTTTTCTGGATTATTATATGTCGGCGATAAGAATATATTATTTGTAGGCAAGCTTTTTTTGGAGGTTACAATATATGTAATATATTAGAGATAAGATTATTTTTATATTAGATATGGTCTTTAGTAGTCCTTTTAATGGTTGAATAAGGTTATTAATAGTGTATTCATAGTCGAGCAACTGATAATTAAATTTGGTTGATAGCTTATTTATGCAGAATAGTATATTAGGTTAAAAAATTAGATTTATTTGTTTTAGTAGAGATTATTATTAGCTTTATAAAAAAATTGTCGACAGTTTTTGTCGGCAATTTTTTATTATTTTACAATTATATCTAACATTTCTCTTACACCACGGCTATTTAAGTTATCGTTAATTTCTATTTTTTTTGCCATTTGCGAATCTAATGATTCAACAGAACCTGGTGGAGCTATAATCAGCTCCTTCTCTGCCCTTGGTCCAACATCCATTTCTTCTACTCTAACTCTTTTTAATCCTTCTGTATTTACACCATTTTGTAAACTCCTTAATAAGTTAGCTCTTTTTTCATTCTGCTCTGCCATTACATTCACCTCCTAGGTTGCTTTTTTTTTCCGTCCCCAAAATGGACCTAAACATCCAAATTCTTAACAAACTTAGCATTTGTTTCAATAAACTCTCTTCTAGGTTCAACTTCATCTCCCATAAGAATTGTAAAAATTTCATCTGCTTTTATTGCATCTTCCATAGTAACTTTTACTAGTATTCTTGTTTCTGGGTTCATTGTTGTTTCCCATAATTGTTCAGGGTTCATTTCTCCTAAACCTTTATATCTTTGAAGTCCTAATTGATCCCTTTGTATTCCTTTTTCTTCAAGGTCTTTATATGCTTTATCTAAATCATCATCTGTATAGCAATATACATCTTCCATACCTTTTTTAGAAAGTTTGTATAATGGCGGTTGTGCTAAAAATACGTTTCCATTTTCTATTAACGGTCTCATATATCTAAAGAAAAATGTTAATAATAATGTTCTAATGTGAGCACCATCAACATCGGCATCAGCCATAATAATTACTTTTCCATATCTTATTTTTGTAATATCAAATTCTGATCCAATACCTGCACCTATTGCAATTATAACTGGATTTAATTTGTCATTTCCATATATTTTGTCTGCTCTTGCTTTTTCAACATTAAGCATTTTTCCCCAAAGTGGAAGTATTGCTTGGTAGCGTCTGTCTCTACCTTGCTTAGCACTTCCTCCAGCAGAGTCTCCTTCGACTATATATACTTCGCATTCTTCAGCAACTTTGCTACTACAATCTGCAAGTTTACCCGGAAGTGTTGTAGTTTCAAGGGCTGACTTTCTTCTTACTAATTCCCTAGCTTTTCTTGCTGCTTCTCTAGCTCTTGAAGCACTCATACATTTTTCAAGAACAGCTTTTGCTACTGATGGATTTTCTTCTAAAAACGCGGCTAGTGATTCATTCATCATACTCATAACAACACCTGTAACTTCGCTGTTTCCAAGTTTTGTTTTAGTTTGTCCCTCAAATTGAGCTTCTTTAACTTTTACAGAAATAACTGCTGTTATTCCTTCTCTTATATCTTCCCCTTGTAGGTTTGCATCTTTTTCTTTTAATATATTATGGCTTCTTGCATAATCATTAAAAACTTTTGTAAGTGATCTTTTAAATCCTTCAAGATGTGTTCCTCCCTCTACAGTATTTATATTGTTTGCAAAAGCATGTATATTTTCAGAATATGCTGTTGTATATTGAATTGCAATTTCAACTGGAACATCACCATTTTTTTCAATATAGATTGGTTTTGCATTTATCTTTTCTTTATTTTTATTTAAGAACTCTACAAAAGAAACCAATCCACCTTCAAAACAGAAATCTGATTTTCTTGGCTCTTCTTCTCGTTGGTCTTCTATTGTGATTCGTAGGCCTTTCGTCAAAAACGCTATTTCCCTAAATCTTGTTTCCAAAGTATCAAAATTATAGTCTGTTGTTTCAAATATTTTACTATCTGCTAAAAACCTAACTTCTGTTCCTGTTTCATTAGAATCTCCTATTTTTTCTAATGTTCCAACTGTTTTTCCTCTCTCAAATCTAATTTTATAGATTCCACCATCTCTTTTAACAGTAACTTCTGTCCATTCAGATAATGCATTAACAACAGATGCTCCAACACCATGAAGCCCTCCTGCAACTTTATATCCGCTATCTCCACCAAACTTTCCACCAGCATGAAGAACTGTATATACTGTTTCAACAGTAGAAAGACCTGTTTTAGGGTGTTTTTCTATTGGTATTCCTCTACCATTATCTGTAACTTTTATTATATTTCCTTTTTCTATTACTACATTTATTTCTGTACAATATCCAGCTAATGCCTCATCAACACCATTATCAACAATTTCGTATACTAAATGGTGAAGTCCTCTAACTGATGTACTTCCTATATACATTCCTGGTCTTTTTCTTACGGGTTCAAGACCTTCCAAAACTTGTATTTGTTCAGCACCATATTTATGTTCATATTTTTCCATTAAATTTGTCCTTCCCTTCTAACGATAAAATCTTTATATATAATAATTGTTATTTTAAAATTTGTCAAACATTTTTTGTTTTTTTTGTTAAAATTTTTTTTAACATATAAAATATATACTATTATATATATAGCAATTGCAAAACAAGTCAATTGTAGAAATGTAAACCTCCTTCCTACCTCTAAGTAAGTCGGCAATCAGAAGTTTCTAATATTAGTTTTATTATATCAAACAAATTTTCCATCTTTAACTTTAAAATATTGTACTTTTGTATTATTTATTTCAATTTTATCAGTACATGTAATAATAACTTGTGTATCTTTTATATTTTCTATAAAATTGCTTCTTCTATTTTCATCTAATTCAGACATAAAATCATCTAATAATAAAATTGGATTTTCTCCTATTTCATCATTTACAACTTGAAGTTCTGAAATTTTTAAAGATAAAATTGCAGTTCTATGCTGACCTTGTGATCCGTAAACATTTACTAAAATATCATTTATAAAAATTTGAAAATCATCTCTATGAATTCCTCTTGTTGTATATCCTTTTATAATATCTAATTTTCTTCTTTGTTTTAATAAATCTCTATAATAAATTTCATCTAAACAATCAGTTAAATATTTTATTTTTATTTCTTCTTTTTCTTCTTTAATATTTTTATTAATTTTTTTTATTTTATTTTTTATTTTATCAATAAATTCTTTTCTATATTCAGAAATTATTTTTCCATAAGAAATTAATTGTTCATCCCATATTTCTAGTAATTCTTCATTTACATTTTCTTGTTTTATTTTTTTTAAATAATTATTTCTTTCTTCTAAAGCTTTATTATATAAACTATAAATATGCATATATTTAGGCCTTAACTGACTTATCATAATATTTAAAAATTTTCTTCTGTTTTCAGGTCCACCTTTTAAAATATTTATATCATCTGGAGTAAAAATTACAGTATGAATATTTCCTAATAATTCACTTAATTTTTTTATTTTTA
>CAYTEX010000142.1:0-3763 GCA_964437015.1 uncultured Clostridium sp.
TGTATGAAAGGAATTTATATGAAAAAATCTTTATTTTTGATTTTAGCATTAATTTGGATTGTAATATCTTCTTTTGTTATAAAAAATACTTATGCAAAATATGTAAGTCGGTCTTATATCAAACACAGAAGTAAAAATTGCTTCTTGGAATATAAAAGTAAATAATCAAGATATAATGGAAAATTCTGATATTACATCCACAATTGAATTAACTATACCAGAAACAAATTATAATATAGAAAATTATTTGGTTCCAGGTGCAATTGGTTATTTTGACATCATTGTAGATGGTAGTGATATTTCTGTTCCATTTAAATATACTATTACAAGCTTACTTGGTACAAATAATGAAATTTCAGATTTAAAAATAGTTGGATATTCTTTAGATAATAATAATGATAATATTTCATATTTAACAGAAATAAATCCTAATGTTGAAATAAGTGTTCAACCTAATCAAAATAGCACTATAAGAGTTTATGTGCAGTGGAATGATGATGAAAATTCACAAAATTCAAATGATGAAGAAGATACTTTACTTGCACAAGATAATGCAATTGGCTCAGTAGTTGTCAGTCTAAAATTTGAACAAAGAAATTAAAAAACACACTTTTGAATTACTTCAAGGTGTGTTTTTATGTATCTTTATGTTGTGTTGCCTTTATAATAACTATTATTTCTATAGTATCTGTATCAGAATTTGTTTTATAATAATCATATGCCATAGTTCCATATAAAGTATCATTTTCGTCATTATCATTTTCATATACCCAAGAAAAAGTTATTGTTAAACTACCATTTTGACCATTTTCAATTGTATTTCCACTTGGTGTAAATGTTATATTAAAAGGATATTCTGTTTGAAGTTTTGTTAGCAAATTTGCTTCTGTAAGTATTGTTGCACCTATTGGCGCTATCTCACCACCTTCTACTGCTTCTTGAGAAAAATATACATCATTAAATATTCTTGCAGATTTAATTGAATATGTTAAATCTGCAATTCTATCACCAGAATTTATGATACTTACTGTTTTTGACTGATTAGGCATTCCTGGATATGCATGAGCCACCTGAAATTCAAAGGATTTTTCCACATCTTCATGGTCAACTTCAAAAGTTACATGCCAAGCATCAACATGTGCTGTAATATCTGCAGAAACTGTATTTAAATATAAAAACCATGCATAAGTATTAAAAATCAATGTAATTGCAAGTAAAAAAAGTGTTCTTAGAGTTACTCTATTTTTTAATCTTCTTTCTTTTCTTTTCAGTTTTTCTTTTCTAAGTCTTCTTCTTTTACTCACAATTACCTCCTTTCTAGATAGTTTTTTAATTATCTTTTTTTCTTTTATTTCTCCTTTTATTTCTCCTATTTTTTCTTTTTTCTTTTCTTGTTATTTCATCTTTATCTGTTTCTTCATTATCTTCTAAATTTTTGTTTCTTTTTTTATTATGTTCTTTATCAAAATCATCTTCATCATCATCTTTTCTTTGAATTATAAAATCAAAAAATATCATTAATGCCATTGGAACTATAATTACAAAATACATAGAATATAAATTTCCAATTATACCATTCAATTTAGAAATAATTTTTATTTTATATTGTACTTTTCCATATATTTGTGTTTCATTTATTTTAGGATCAGGTTTATCATTTGCAATTCCCTGCGTCTGAATCACATATTTACCTTTTTCTGGATTTTCGCTTTTTTCTATACTTATTATTCTGTGTGTTACAATTCTATCTTTAAATGAATCTACTGTTCCGATATAAGTTATATCATCTCCTACATGGAGGTTTTCAATATCAATCTGTTTTACTAAAATTGCATCTCCTACGTTATATACTGGTTTCATACTTTCTGTTACTACTGTAAATATTCTAAATCCTGCTACTGCCTTTGTATTATTAGAAATTCTTTGTGTTAGAATTATTGCAAGCAGAGCGATAACCAAAATCCATATTATGAATTTTATTATGGTATATAAAAATTTTAATATTTTTCTCATTTTTGCTCCTTTTTTGACTATATTATTTGACTTTTGTTATGCATATTTAGTATGTTTTTAACTAGTTTGTAACTCCATTTGTAAAAACCTATCAATATATTTTCTAAATATTTTTTCTATATCTACCTTACTTGCAACTTTTCTTGCTTTTGCCTTGTCAAATTCTAATCCAAGCTTATCTTGAAGCTCCTGTTTTGTCAGTTCTGGGTTCATATTTATTATTTTATCTAACATATTAGATATTGCCCTCTCTTTAGCTTCCTTAGGAACTTCTTTCTCATCTTCATTTAAAGTACATATTGTAAGATAATCCAATAAAAAAGATTCATCTATTAATTTTTTTAATTCTCCATTATCCATGTAGTCTCTGTTTTGTTTTTTAGCACCATCTTTTGGATTCATATTTTGAGCTATATAATCCCATAAATTCATTGCATATTGGAAATTTACATTTTTTAAAATTACGTTTGTCTTTTTTATTGGTGGAGTAACTAGTGGTACTCCTTCTTTTTCAAGTGATTTATATACTTCTGTAAATGTTAAATCGTTTATAGTATCTTGTATACTTTTTAATCTTTGATCAAAATTTTTTTCCATTGGAATTTTTGTATCCAGTGCTGTATTTAAATTTATACTTATATTTACCTTTTCTTGTCCAACATTTGTTGAACTTGTATACTGTATTTGTTTATTATCTTTTAGCTTGGGATTTCTATTAAGTTTTTCAAGTCTTTTTCTTATAAAATCATACATACGATGAATTAAGGTATATATAAATCTATTTTCATAAGTATTAAATGTTTCTTCTTTTAAAACATTTAATAATTTTGAAGGTATAACATCTCCTGTTTGTTCATCTATATCTTGTATAAAATTAGTATGTTTTGCTAAATGCTTTACTGTTTCAATTCCTACTTTTTTTGCTGATTCTATTTTTACTATTTCCTCTTCTGTCGTAATAAATCTTTTAGGATTTCTTAATATTTTTTCAACATATGGTAGAAGTTCTTCAAATACATTCATCCATTCTAAGTCATTCTCATCTTTGTAATAATCTGTTTTAACATGCATACTCGATTCTATTTTCTCTGTAAAATCAGAAAGCACTTTATTATCTACATTTTCATATAAATCAGCTACTCCTAACTCTCGCATCTTTTTCTCCCTTTTTATCTTTACTTTTGAAAATCATCTATTTTAATTTAAAAATAATTAGTAGTTTAAGCTGTTTTTAGAAAATAAAAAGGCAAGGGCGCGTACGCTTTGTACGTAACCGCGTTTTTCTTTTCTAAAAACAGCTTAAAATGCTGAGTATTTTTAAATTCTATGCCATTTTCTTTAATCTTTGTAAATACTCAATACACTCAGCCATTGCACCTTTTCCGAATGTATCATCTAAAAATTTTATATATCCATCTATTTCATCACGAATTAAAGCCATATTTAATTGTTCAAATTTTCTTAAAATCTTCTTAGCAATAAAATAATCCACTCCATCCACTTCTGTTCCTCCACACGCTACATATACTGGTACAAATTTTTTCATGTGTGCAACAATACGGTTACCAAAAGCTATTCTGAAATGTTTAATTACAAAATCATCCATTTTTTCTATTTTATCTAATGTATCTTTAGATATTTGGAAGTTTTGCATTGCTTCTGTAAATAATCTATCTATATAGCTATAATTTATATCTTGTGCATCTATATCTAATGGTGTAAATGGTTGTCCTTTATCATTAATATCTAT
>CAYTEX010000143.1:0-3741 GCA_964437015.1 uncultured Clostridium sp.
CGCCCACCCGCAAATTGTTTTGTCTAATCAACTTGTCTCCATACAATACTTAATTCTGATTCAATAGATGCAAGAGATCTTTGTAAACCATTTTTATCTATATTTGTAATAGTTCCAACTAAGTGTGGCAATTTTATATTCTTTTTTTGAAAAGCTCCTGCAAGGCCTCCTCCTTTGTAATCTATTAATACAAATGCCACATCATCTGGATGATAGTTAATTGCTAGTGATAAAATATATGTTATAATAAACTCTGATTTTCCCGAACCTGTACTTCCCGCAATTAATCCATGAGGTCCATGATATTTTTCATGAACATCTAAATATATCTTTCTACCTGTACTGTCTATTCCAACAGGCGTTTTTAAAGACATCGTAGCATCGCTTCTCATCCATCTTTGCTCAATATTTAATTGTTCAATATTTCCAACATCAAACATTTCTAAAAAAGGATATACTGATGGTAAGCTATTCTTTCCCGATAGAACTAGTTTTATTGGAATATTAGATAGTTTTTCGCTTATTTCTTCAAATAAATATTCTTCAGGAAAATGAATTCCGAATTCTTTTTGTTTATCTTCTTCTAGCTCACTTTCAAAGATTTTTCCTTTATTACCATCAAAAGTAACAAAAGTTTTACATTCATTTGGAAGCTGTACGAAATCCTCTGTTACAAATAACATACCAAATCCTATATTGGTTTTTTTCTTTAAAATTTGACTAACAATTTTTAAGTCTTCTATTTTTTTATAGTCATCTGTTATTATTAAATAATATGGATTAAATAATTTATAAATTTTTTGGTCATATCCAGTGTTAATATTCATTCTGTTCTTAAATTCTTCCTCTAAATATTTAGAAATTTTCTCCATTTCTTCATATTCATCTGCAAAAAATCTTATATCTTTGCTATCATTCCATATATGTGGAAGCATTTTTACAAATTCCCATTTTTTTCTGTCACTTATTAGAAAAACCAACTTTAAATTATCATAACTATGAAAAGTTACTAATTGTGTTAATATGCTCTTTACCATATTCATAAGACTTTCTTTGTCCTGAGAAATTAAAGATGATATATTTTTTTCTGCCATAGAATATACTATAGGTGCTCTTTGTAAAATTTTAGATTTTTTTGTAACATCATTAAGCATATCTATTAAATCATCATCTTCCATTTTAAAACTTTCTTCTGGATACGAAATATCAGCTTCTAATGGAACTTCTCCTATTCCTAATCTTACTGTTAGAAAATCATGATCTTCTATTTTTCTTTCCCATAATCTTGTTTCTTTATTAAAAATAATTTTTTTACATTCTTCAGGAGTTATATAATTTTCTAATAAAATATCTCTTTGTTTTACCATTGCATCATCTATCTCTTTAATTTTAGAATCAATATATTTTCTATATCTTTTTTGTCTTTTCTCTTCGCGTCTTTTTTTCTTTTTCTTGCTATACCTTACATTCAAAATTGGAAATAAAGTCATTGTAATTAACATTATTCCAGCCACTAAAACCTCAATTAATACTTCTTTTTTTGATGCCGTTCCATTCATTGTTCCAATTAATGCCCTTCCACTTGATACCATCATTAATAAGCCCATAGATAATGTCGACCCTAACATTAATGCTGCTGGTGTTTCTTCACTTGCATCTATATTAGGTGGTGGATCTATTTTAATTTTTTCTTTTTTTATAACTTTTGTAAGTCGTGGCGCTCTCGAAAAATAGTCTTTATCATTATATAGTGGTTTATCTTCATCATAATCTTCATTATCAATTTCTTCTTCGTTAACATTTATTGGAGGATATTTAATTTCTCTAAAAACAGCTTTATTTATAGATACTTTATTTAGCGGCGTATTTATAAATAAGCTATTTTTCATTATAATGATTTTTAATCCCATTATAAAAATAGTATCTCCATTATGTAATTGCTTTGTTTTGTCAAATACTAATTCATCATTAACAACTGTACCATATTTTTTATCTATATTTTCTAAAATCCATCCTTTATCATATAAGGCTAATCTAGCATGTATATTAGAAACAAGATTATTTTTATATACTATATGGTTTTTTTCATCCCTTCCAATAAAAATCTCTTTAATTCTTTTATTAATTTCTAAATGCTTAAAACTGTTTTCAGTAAGAGGATAACAATATAAAAAATATATGTTATTTAAATCACCTATCGCTATACTATAAATACCATTTTTTTCAATATTAGTTGTTTCTAATATTGCATTTTGGGGCAATTTTATTTTAACTTCATCATTTGTGATATCTATCGCATCCAGGTTAATTATTTTTACTTGCTTATTTGATAAAATTTGCCATTTCCCATTTTTTCCTTCTACATTAATCAGCTTTTTTTCTGTTTCATCTGTCTTATCAGTTAGCCAATAGCTTCCAACTGGTATTTCAGGTAACATTAGTTTCAAAAATTTATCTTTTCCTATCAACGCAATACGCAATTTATATTCCTCCTTTCGTTTAATACTACTTTAATACAATTTTAATTTTATATTATTTTTTGTTTTTGTCAATGGTATTGTTTTTGACTTATGTTTTAAAAGCTTTATTTGCGTAAATTTAACTCAATAATTACGTTTTTTTACATTTATATTACATTTTTGTTTCAAAATTCAAAAAAAAAAACAGATTATCTTACGCGTTAAAGGGGTATTAGCTTTTTAGCTAATACCCCTTATTTAAAAAATTTTATTTTTTTGTTGTTTTATTTTTTTTTGTTACATTTGCTTTTTTTGATGTAGTTTGTTTTTTTGTTCCAGTCTTTTTTCCTTTTGCTGCTGTCTTTGCTGTTTTTTTTGTTGATGTTTCTTCATTATCAATTATTTTGCTTATTTCCTTATTAAATTTTTCCATACTTTCTAAAACATTTTTTAATTTCTTTTTAAATTCACGTTCTTCATCGTCATTTGCTAAACCAACATGATAGATTTTATCTATTTGATCATGGTCAAATAGTAATATACTTTCTGGAGATAAATATCCTTCTGGATATATGCAGCCACAATAATCAAATGTTTTTCTAACATTAGCATTTCTCTGTATTCCACAAAAACCTGTAATCATTATTCTTTTAGTCGCATTTTTTAATAATACCACTGTTCCTATTGGTAAAAATTTTTCTTTTAATTCTTTCATTTTTTCTCCTCCTTTAATATATTCTAATCTTCTAATATTTTAATAGTATTAACTGTATTATTTATGAATATATTTCTAATAACTCAAATTATCAAATTATTAGAAATATATTCATATCTCAGGTAATTATTTAAATAATTACCTGAGGATATTTTGTTAAAATGCATTTGCATTATCGTCAGCATTTTGTTCTTGAGTTTTGTAATCATCAATTGCTTCATTTATATGAGTTAAAACCGCATTTTCCATTTTTTTAATATTACTTAGAATTGTTTCTTTAGACTCCGCAAATTTAGTTCTAGATTTTTCTGCTGCAGGTCCTTCCCACATGTCAGTGTTTTTTGTACTATTAATAGCCTCCTCTATTTTGTTTAAATAAGAAATTGCTTCAGCAAAATCTTGCTCTAAAGCATCTTTATATTTTTTCTCTTGTGTAGCATTCTCATCACTTAAAAAAATGCTTTGTAATCCTTCTTGTAAATTATTTGGAAATGGTTTGTGAAAAGCTTTGAAAGGTTCTCCTACATTTCCACCATCAACTGATGCATAATTACGTGCATTAAATTC
>CAYTEX010000144.1:0-3719 GCA_964437015.1 uncultured Clostridium sp.
CTTCCAGCTCCTAAGAAACAAGCTGTTTTTCCTATCTCCTCAGCTTTCATTTCTTTAATCTGGCCATTTTGTTCACTTTTTACTTCAACTATAAATTTAGCTTTTTCAAATTTATTTGTATCCTCCAAATATGATACATCTCCACCTTGCATTTGTACCATCTCTTTGAATTTATTAAATGCTAATCCATTGTTTATGTTATTAATCATCATTTGTTTATTTTCTTCAATGTTATCACCTTTTCCAGCTAATTTTATCATGTAACTTCCTATCTCTAATACTATATGTTTTAAGTCCTCTGGTATTTTTGTTCCGTTTAAAAAATGTATTGCTTCTATTATTTCAAGTGTATTTCCAACAGCAAATCCAATTGGTTCATCCATTGGTGTAAATATGGATTTTACTTCTCTTCCTGCATATTTTCCTAGACTTTCCATCTTTTCAGCAAGAAGTTTAGCGTCTTCTAAATTTTTCATAAATGCACCTTTTCCATAAGTTACCTCTAAAACAATTTTATTTGCACCTGATGCAATTTTTTTACTCATTATACTTGAAGCAATCAATGGAATATTTTCTACGCAACTTATAGTATCTCTTAATGCATATATTTTTTTATCTGCTGGAGCTAAATTCATAGTCTGTCCTATCATACTTATTCCAATTCTATGTACATAGTCTTTAAAATCATCTATAGAAACTGCAGTGTTATATCCTGGAATTGATTCTAACTTATCTATTGTTCCACCTGTAAATCCAAGGCCTCTTCCAGACATTTTTGCAACAGGGATTCCAAGTGATGCAATAATAGGAAGCAATACAATAGAAACCTTATCTCCGACTCCTCCTGTAGAATGCTTATCAACTACATTAGTTCCAAACTCTGATAAATCTAAAACTTCTCCAGAATTTGCCATACTAAAGGTTAAGTTAAACAACTCTTCATCTGTCATCCCATTTATATATATTGCCATAATTAGTGCAGCAGCTTGATAATCTGCTATTGTTCCATTTGTATATCCTTCAATAAAAAACTCTATTTCTTCTTTAGTAAGTTCCTTTTTATCCCTTTTATTTGCAATAATATCTAATATATTCATACTACATTCCTTTCAATTTTTTAATTATATAAATTTTGTAATAAAGCTTCTTCTATGTATTGGACAAGGACCAAATTCTTTTATTGCAGCAATATGTTTTGCAGTACCATATCCTTTATGTGATGCAAATCCATATTCTGGATAAACTTTATCCCACTCTCTCATTATCCTATCCCTTGTAACCTTTGCTATTATTGAAGCTGCCGCAATAGAATAACATTTTGCATCACCTTTTATTATTGATTTATATGGTATTCCCATTGTATCAATTACATTTAATGCATCAACCATAATAATATTTGGCTTTGTCTTCATTTGCTTAATAGCTTCTGTTACACCTTTTTTAGTTGCCTGAAGTATATTTATTTCATCTATTTCGTCTTGATAAACAATTCCTACCCCATAACTTATTGCTTCGTGGGTAATGATATCATATAATTTTTCTCTTTTAGCTTCAGATACCTTTTTTGAGTCATTAACTCCTTCAATCATTGAGTTTTCTGGTAAAACAACACACGCAACAACAACAGGACCTGCCAAAGGGCCTCGTCCTGCTTCATCTATTCCAGCTATGTATTTAACTCCTTTTTCAAAAAATTCCTTATCAATCTTTTTTAATTCAATAAGTCTAGCTTCTTCTTTCTCTTTCATTATTTAATTCCTCATATTTTATTCCTCAATTTTATTTTGTAATTCTGATAAAGTCCAATATGTTGCTTTTTCATAAGGTATTCCTGATGGATAAACTATTTCTAATTTTGAAAAGTCTTTTGAATTATATACAACAACAAATTCTCCATTTTCTGTTTGATTTGCCAAATCTGACATTCCCATATCTTCGATAGTATCTTTAGTTATATTAAACGCTACACATCCATTTTCTTTTATCGAGCTATCAACTTTAGATTCAACGGTACTACTGTCTAATGCTGTCATATGGTATTTTGAAGCAAATAGTTCTGCTCTTTTTGTTGTTTTTTCTTCTTCTCCTAAGTCCCATATTTCTGCATTTATTTCTTCAGCGTAACCTTTTGCATTAGCTTTTATAGTAATCATATTTGTCATTAGGCTTTCTATTTTAGCTTTCTTTATCAATCCCGTTCCTTCTTTTAAAGAAATTCCAGCTAATATTAAAATAACTATTACTGTAATAACAAGTGCTATTAATGTTATTCCTGATTTGTTATTTAGATTTTTCATATCTACATTTCCCCTCTCTTAATAAGAATTTCTATTTTTTGGATAACTTCATCAATATCTTCTTTTGGAGTTGATGCTCCTGCCATTATTCCAATTACATCTGTCTGATTTAGTTCTTCAAGATTTAATTCTTTGCAATTTTGAACAAATATTGCTTTTTTGCAATTTTCTTTTGATATATCATATAGCTTATTAGTATTTGAACTTTTTTTATCTCCTATTATTATCATTACATCAACATTTTTTGCAATCTCAATTGTTTCCTTTTGTCTAATTTCAGTTGCTCCGCAAATTGTTTTCTGCACTTCAACTTCTTTTCCTTTAATTAAGCCTTTTAAATCCTCAACCATTTCATCGAATTTTTTTGAATTATATGTAGTTTGTGCCATTATAAGGACTTTATTTAATTTTGAATTATTAATTTTCTCAATTAATTCTTCATATTGATTTTTATCTTGTAATAAGTATGAACTCTTTCCTGCATAGCTTAATGTTCCAATGGCCTCTGGATGTTTTTTTATTCCTATTAGTATAACAATATATACTTTTCTATTGTAATTTTTAGCTATTTCATGAGTTTTTGTAACTTTTGGGCAAGTATAATCTAATATAGAAACTCCTTTTTCTTTTAATTTGTTATATGTTTCTTCTGACTCTCCATGTGCCCTTATAATTGCTTTGTTTTTTACATCTTCAATTTTATCTGTAAATTTTAATCCATTTTTTTCTAAATCTTCAATTACTGTCTTATTATGTACAATTTCTCCTAAGCAGTATATCTCTTCATTATTTTTTATTGCTTCTTTTGCATTATCCACAGCATTTTTTACACCGTAACAAAAACCTGCTGACTTTCCTAAAATAATTTCCATACAAATTCCTTTCAAGTATAGAAGTCAATCATCTCTTTTTTATATTATAACAAAGGGCTTAATATATTTATTAAGCCCTTATAATTTAGTTTGCTATATAATAGCCTACTCCTCTTTTTGTTATTAATATTTTTGGATTCGAAGTATCATTTTCTATTTTTTCTCTAATACGCCTAACAGTTACATCTACAGTTCTTATATCTCCAAAATATTCGTATCCCCATACTTTTTCAAGTAATGTCTCTCTTGTAACAACTTGTCCAGGCTCTTGAGCTAAAAATCTAAGCACTTCAAATTCTCTTAATGTAAGATCTACAATTTGATTATTAATCATTACTTCAAATCTATCTAAATCTAGCGTTAGTGCTCCAACTTCTAATATATTTGTTCTTTTTATTTTATTGTCATCTTTATTTTTTTCGTTTTTTTGTTCTTTTTCTAAATTTGATACAATATCATATTTTCTTAAATTTGCTTTTATTCTTGCTAATAATTCTATAATATCAAAAGGTTTGATAATATAGTCATCTGCTCCAAGCTCAAGACCAAG
>CAYTEX010000145.1:0-3715 GCA_964437015.1 uncultured Clostridium sp.
GAAAACTAATTTAAAAATAAATTAGTTTATTTATATTAAAAAGGTGTAAGGTTAGTTAATATGGAAAACGAAATGAAATTAGAATTTATAAGTAAGTCAAATAATGAGGCTTTTGCAAGAATTGCTGTTGCAGCATTTGTATCAAGTTTAGACCCGACTATAGAAGAAATTTCTGATATAAAAACAGCAGTATCTGAAGCGGTTACAAATTCTATAGTACATGGATATGAAGATAAAATAGGAATTATACATATTACATGTAAAATTATAAATAGAAAAGTATTTATAGAAATTTCTGATAATGGAAAAGGAATTGAAAATGTGGAACTTGCAAAACAACCACTTTATACAAGTAAACCAAATTTGGAAAGATCGGGGATGGGATTTACTATAATGGAAAGTTTTATGGACAAGCTTGTAGTAGAATCTGTATTAGGAGTTGGAACTAAAGTTACAATGGAAAAAGAAATAAAAGAATTACCAAAAGCAGAGGGGCTTACATTGGAAGAAGCATTAAGGGGGTAATGGCATTTGAAAGATATTACTAATGAAATAATAAAAGCTCAAAATGGTGATAAAGATTCATTAGCTGACTTAGTTGAAAAAAATCAAGGACTTATTTGGAGTATAGTTAAAAGATTTGCTGGAAGAGGATATGAAACAGAGGATATATACCAAATAGGAGCTATGGGTTTTGTAAAAGCAATAAGAAATTTTGACATAGAATATGATGTAAAACTCTCTACTTATGCTGTTCCATATATAATGGGTGAGATAAAAAGATTTTTAAGAGATGATGGGCCTATTAAAGTAAGTAGAAGTTTAAAAGAATTACATAGAAAAATATTAGAAATTCAAAAGGAATATTCAAATAAAAAGGGAAAAGAACCGTCTTTACGGTGAACTTTCAAAAATACTGAAAACTACAAAAGAAGAAATAACACTCGCATTAGAAAGTTCTTTGCCAATAAATTCAATCGAAGAAAATTTATATTCAGATAACAAATCAAATAATTCAATAAATATTATAGAAACAATATCCACAAACAAAGACGAATCAACATTAATAACTAATAAAATAGCGATAAATAAAATGATTAATGAGTTAGAAGCACGTGACAAACAACTTATATTATTAAGGTATTTTAAAGATAAAACCCAAAGTGAGGTGGCAAGAATACTTGGAATATCACAAGTACAAGTATCAAGAATTGAAAAGAAAATATTAAATAAAATGAAAAAGGAGCTAGTCTGTTAATTTATAATGAAGAAAATTATAATTTATATTATTACTTTCTTTTGTATAGTAATTCTTATTCCATCAATTTGTACAAAACAAAAAAGACAAGCAGAAAATATAAGTGACACAGATATAAATACAAATGAAAATAAAGAAGAAATTTCCAACGAAGAAGGTTATCCTAAATATGATTACACAAAATATGCAACAATTAAATTATATCATAATAAAACAGGTGAGGTTGAGGAACTTCCTATTGACGAATATTTATATGGAGTAGTTAGCAGTGAAATGCCAGTAAATTACGAGCTAGAGGCTTTAAAGGCACAAGCAGTTGTTGCTAGAACCTATACAATTTTTCAAATTACACATAGCAAAGGAAAACATGGAGATGCCGATATTTGCGACAATTTTGCTTGTTGCCAAGCATGGATTTCTAAAGAAGACAGAATTGCAAAATGGAGCGAAAGTGAAGCAGAATCAAACTGGAAAAAAATAATGAATGCAGTAGACAGTACACAAGGAAAAGTAATAACTTATCAGGGAAATGTTATAGATGCATTTTTTCATTCAAATAGTGGGGGAATAACTGAAACGGCAAGTAATGTATGGGGAGGACAGAACATCCCATATTTACAGAGTGTAGAGACTTCAGGAGAAGATGAGTATTCACAGTATAATTCAGAAGTGGAAGTTTCCAAAAATGAATTAATAAACAAATTAAAAGAAAAATATCCTGAAATAAACATCAATTTTGACGAGACAGATGCAATTAAAATATTAGAATTGACTGGAAGCGGAAGAGTTAAAACAATTAAATTTGGAAATGTTCAAATTGCTGGGACAGAGGCAAGAACATTATTAGGACTAAAATCTACTAATTTCCAAGTGAAAATTGAAAATGATACAGTTAAATTTACTGTGATAGGATATGGACACGGAGTTGGAATGAGTCAAACAGGAGCAGATAGTTTGGCTAAACAAGGATTTAATTTTGAAGAAATAATTAAGCATTTTTATAGTGGTGTCGAGATTACCAGTATATAGACTAAGGCAGGTAAAAGTAAGCTACAGGTATTATTTTTATTTTGACATATTTACAAATTCACCTAAAATATGATATAAATATTTTAGGTGAATTAAATGATTGCAGAAGTTATAATTGATAGTAGAGCAAAGAAACTTAATAGAAAATTTGACTATGAAATCCCTAAGAATTTAGAGGATTTAATTTTCGTTGGAAGCAGAGTTTTAGTTCCTTTTGCAAATTTTAAAACATTAGAACAAGGATATGTTATAAAAATAAAAGAAAAAACAGAATTTAAAGTAAAAGAAATAGCTGGTCTAGAAGAAAATTTACCAGAAGATAAAATAAATTTGGCAAGATGGATGGCAAGAAAATATTTTACAAATGTTTCAGAATGTATAAAATTAATGCTTACTCCTGGGACAAAATCAAAAGAAATAGAAAAGAGAGTAAAAGATAGAACTGTTAATTTTGTTTATTTTAACATTCCATTTGAAGAAATAAAACTTGAAGATTTTAGAGGAGAAAAACAAAAAAAGCTTATACAATTTCTTAAAAAGAACGAAGGATTAACAATACCTGAAATTGAAAACTTTGCAGGAATATCTAGAGCAACTGTAAATTCTTTGCTAGAAAAAAATATATTAAAAATAGAAAATAAAAAAATAGATAGAAATCCGCTGGTAAACAAAAATGTTGAAAATCAAAATAAGTTAAAACTTACAGATGAACAAGAAAAAGCATACAACAAAATAGAAAATGCTATAAATAAAAATATTTTTGAAGAGTTTTTATTATATGGTGTTACAGGTTCTGGAAAAACAGAAATTTATTTACAATTAATAGAAAAAGTAATAAATATGAACAAATCTGCAATTATGCTTGTTCCAGAAATATCTCTAACTCCACAAATGATAGACAGGTTTGTTAGCAGGTTTTCTAAAGAAGATGTTGCAGTTTTACATAGTAAACTTTCTTTAGGAGAAAGACATGACGAATGGGAAAGAATAAAAAACAAGCAAGCAAAAGTAGTAATTGGAGCAAGGTCTGCAATTTTTGCACCATTTGATGATTTGGGACTAATTATAATAGATGAAGAACATGATACATCATATAAATCTGAAGGTGTACCAAGATACTCTGCAAAAGAAGTCGCAAGATTTATTGCAGAAAATAAGAAGATACCATTGGTAATTGGAAGTGCGACTCCAGATTTAAATACCTTTTATAATGCTGAAAACGGAAAAATTACAAAATTAACATTAACAAAAAGGGCAAATAATTCTAATCTACCAAATGTTGAAATAGTTGATTTAAAGCAAGAGCTAGCAATTGGAAACAAATCAATGATAAGCAATTTGCTATATGAAGAAATGAAAAAAAATTTAAAAGAAAAAAGACAGACTATTTTATTTTTAAATAGAAGAGGATATTCAACATTTATTATG
>CAYTEX010000146.1:0-3675 GCA_964437015.1 uncultured Clostridium sp.
TTTTATTTCATTTGCCATATCTTTCACATCCTTTTAAACTATATATAGTTTAAAACATTTGTTTGTGATTGTCAAGTATTTTTTTACAATTCAATTATATTTTTTTATAGCATAGCTGTTCCATAATTTTTTACCAGAATCATCATCTATGAATAAACACTCTTTTGGTTCTAAATAATATTTTTCTAAAAGTTATTTAAGACTAAGTATTGCCACTCATAGCTTGCGCAAACTGTATCTCTATGTTCAATCTTCACTTTCGTTCGATTTCACTAAAAGAGCTACAGTTTCCACATGCGTTGGGTAGGATTTAGTGCGATATTTGTTTAAGGTTGTGTAGGGTTTAGTGAAATATATCAACACTATGTATCCATTTCTACCCTTACTCTTATTTTATCTATTATTCTTTTATTCATTTTTCCGTTTTCATCTCTTTCAAAAAGCATAAAACTTTGTCTATTTACAAAGTCTAATATTACATTATATTCAGATGTGTCCAAATGTGAATTTGATATTATTTTTTCTTTAGTTACTTCTTCTGTATTTGATAATCTAAATTTGCTTTTACATATAAATCTTATCATATATTGGTCTTTTTGTCCATCTTCTGTATATCCTCCTATAATAACATAATCAACTATTGCATCAAATACATCAGAATCAAATTCTTCCATTATTTCTTCATTTTTTAATATTTCTTTAAATTTTGCTATACCTTTTTCAATTCCATTGTCATTTTTTATTTCTGCTTTTATTTGGTCAATTTTCATTTCTATTTTTTCTTGTTTATCATTATATTGGTTTAGTCTTTCATTATAAATATCTTGTGTAATCGTTCCCTCTATCATTAAGTCAAGTAATTTTTGCTTTTTTTGTTCAATTTCTACTTTATTGCTTTCTAATTTATTTATTTGACTTTCAAATGAATTTTCTTTAGATGCTTTTTCTATATTATCTAATAATTTATTAACTGTATCTTTATTATTACATAGCAATTTATATGAATCAATAAAAGCATTTTCAATAATTTCTTCTCTTATAACTTTACTATCTGGACAATATTGTTTTCCACTTTTAAAAGATGTTATGCAAAGCCAAGCAGGTTTTGTTTGTTTTTTATTAACATATAGACTTCTTCTTCCTAATGTTTTTCCACAAAAGCCACATCTTAATCTACTGCTAAAAGTAAATTTTCTTCCTACATTTCCTAAAATTCTTCCTGTTGCTCTTGCTCCTCGTCTTTCTTTTATTATTCTTTGTACTTTATTAAAAGTTTCTTCATCAATTATTGCCTCGTGATGTTCTGTTATGTAATACTGGTCTTCTTCGCCCATATTGATTACCCTTTTGTGTGTTATTGGATCAGTAGTAAATGTTTTTCCCTGTAATACATCTCCTTTATATTTTTCATTTTTTAATATTCTTAAAATTGAATTTTCATTCCATTTTTTATTTCCTTTTGGTGTTTTTATTTGTAATTCTGTTAATTTTTTTGCAATTCCATTTGAGCCATATCCTTTTAAATATAATGAAAAAATTTCTCTTACAATATCTGCTTCTTCTTGATTTATTATCATTTTATTACTTTTTGCATCATACGAATAACCCAAACAATTATTAAATCCAACAAGTTCTCCACGTTGTTTTTTCATTTTTAGTCCTAATTTAACGTGAGTTGAAACATTTTCACTTTCTTGTTGTGCTACTGAACTTAATATTGTTAATAATAATTCTCCAGACATTTCTAAGGTGTTTATATTTTCTTCTTCAAATAAAACCGCAATATTTCTCTCTTTTAATATTCTAACATATTTTAAAGTATCTACTGTATTTCTTGCAAATCTTGATATTGATTTTGTAAGAATCATATCAAATTTATTATCTAAAGCATCTTGTATCATTCTCATAAAGTCTGCTCTTTTATAATCTAATGTTCCAGAAATTGCCTCGTCAGCATATATTTCAGTAAAATACCAATTTGAATTACTCGTTATTTTCTCCTTATAATACTTCTTTTGTGATTCATAACTATTTAATTGTTCTTCATCTCCTGTACTTACTCTACAATATGCTGTAACTCGTAATCTAGAGTTAATTACTAATCCACTATTCCTATCAACTCTTCCTTCTTTTTTCTTTATTACTTGAACATTCATTATATCCCCCTTCCATATTTTTTAACCATTTTTAGTATATTAAATGTTTTTGCTTATTTCTAATGTGTGATTTTGGGTAATTACAGACTTTACTTTTTTATATAATTCGTCTTTAATTGCATTTTTCTTTTTTAAATAATTTAATCCTTTAATTTGTATAGAATATTCTAATAAACTATTATCAAAATCTTCTATATTATTTTTAATAATTTTATCAACCATAATACTCTCCTCATTTATTATTTATATAACTAATTCTTTTTGAATTTTTCCCTTACAAATTCAACTGCATTGCTTGGAGAATATAATCTCATTACATATACAAACATATCTGTAATTTCTTTTTCTGTGAACTCTTTGTTTTCAAATCCTAAATTAAAAAATACTATCATTCCATAAGCCATTGCTTGTCCTATTGATAAACTCCAATAATTTTCAATCTTTTTCAGCAAAGTAATATCTACTTTTTCCAATATTGTTCGATTATTTATATTTTTTATAAATGTATTTTCTAAAGATGACACCATACTATTAAATTCTTTATTAACTACATCTCCATTACTAATAATAAAATGTGCTAATACTTCTTTAGGCGAATATCTCCTATTTTTTATTTGTTTGTATTCATTTAATTCCATAATTCATCTATCCTTTCATATATAAAAAAGAAGTAGATATTTCACTACTCCCTAAATTTGTTTTAATCCCAATGCAACTAAAATTTTATCATCAATCTCTTGCATTGCTTTATCATTTATAACTCCTATTTTTTCTTTTAATCTACTTTTGTCTATAACTCTTATTTGCTCTGTTAATACAATTGAATCAAATCTAATATTTCCAAATGGACTTATCCAAAAATGTGTAGGCTGATTTATTTTTAATCTAACTTTCTTTGTTAGTGGAACAATTATTGTTGTCGGACTATATTTATTTCCAACATCATTTTGTACTACTATTACAGGTCTAATTCCAGATTGTTCACTTCCTATTGTTCCATCTAAATTAGCATAAAATATATCTCCTCTAGTTATATTTCTTTCCATTATGTTTGCCTTTTCTTTCATCTCTACATTTCTTTAAATATTCCAATTGTTCTTGATCTTCAATTTCTTTTTCTTCTGCAGTTTCCGATTTATCTGCACCTAAAATAATAAAATATGTAAATACAACTGCAAGAAAAAATATAATCATAATTATAAGTAAAGTTATCATTGCAATTTTGTCCAACATAATCTCAACCTTTCTTTTTCTATTATGGGCTATCTCAAATAACAAGATAGCCCTGTATATTGTTTTTTTAATTATTTCCTTTAATTACTCTCTCCCTAATTCATTGGATAGCAATTCGCTAAATTGCCTCATAGGAATTTCACCTGTCTGTTAGCAACAGACTTGCACTCATTGCGTGGGACGCTTTTAACGCTCGTTCTATGACTATGCAAAAGTATCATTCTATCAAACATCTTCGCCTTATTAGGAGCGACCTAATATTTAAGTAGATGGCTCTGATTCCATT
>CAYTEX010000147.1:0-3643 GCA_964437015.1 uncultured Clostridium sp.
TTGCGTTCTCCTCTATAGCTGTCTATTACCTCCTCATATCCTTTAACATTTTGAACTTCATCTATAAACAAATATTTAAAGTCATCATCTTTTATAGAATTTTCAATTACACTTTCTAATTCTTCCGGTGTCTTTATACTTTTATATGGTCTTTTGTCAAGCCTTATATAAATTATATCTTTTTCTTTTACACCATTATTCATGAGTTCTTCAATTATAGCTTTTAATAAATAAGATTTTCCACATCTTCTAATTCCCACAATTACCTTTATTGTTTCATCATCGTTGTAAAAACCTCTTATTTTGCTTAAATAGTTTTCTCTTTTATAAATTTTCATGTTTTCACCTACCTTAAGTATATTATACAAAAAATACGTTGAAAATTCAAGTTATTGACATATTTTTGGTACCTAATGCACTTTTTATGTTGATAACTCTGTATTTCAGATATAGTATCTCATCATGTATTTCTAACTTCTCATCTCTCACTTTTATAAATTAACAAATTTAATTTTCTTGTTAATCTTAACTTTCAGTCCCTCTTTTTTCACTGTCATTTCTGCGTCTTCAATTTCTTCATCATATACTTTTAATATAGCATTCTCTTTGTTTGGTGTTATTTTTATATTTATATCTTCTAAAGAAATTATTTTTGACAACAAAATTTTTCTAGTTAATTTATAATTTAAGTTCATATCTTCTGTGATTTGATGTATTGCTTTTATCTCTATAGCTTTTTTTATAATTTCCATGCCAAGTTTTTCTAAATATTTTTTTAATTTTTCTTCCTCATTTATATTCTTTTTCGTTGATATTGGAATATAGCAGTAATATCTATATTTATATATAAGTTCTATTATATCTTGTTTATTATTTGCATTTTGTACATTTTTGTATAAACACTTTATTATATATTTTTGAAGTTCTAGAATAAGGTTATATATACCTTCTTTTATATTTTTATCAACTACTTTTAATATTTCCATTTGTTTGCTAATATTTTCCCTTTTGCTTAAAAATGCTTTTGGATTCATTAGTTCAGTAAGGTCTTTAATCTCTTTTAATATGTCTTTTCGTTCTTCTTCTAAAGTATTTTTTAAAACTCTAATGCTAAAAATCTTATTTTCTAAAGGTAGTTTATCATTTCTATTTGAATATTCCTGTGCAAGTAAGTCTTTATTGTTAATAATTTGATCAAGTTTTTTTATTTCTTTTTCCTTTTGTATTTTTAATTTTGTAATATTTATCAAGTATTCTTCTGTGTTTTCCATACTTTCAAATAATGTTTTTATCTGTTCCTTTTTCTCTAATAATTCTTTTGCAAATTCTTTATCATACACAGAATTTATTATTATAGATAGTTTCGTAATAATATTTACAATACCATCTTTTAGTTTCTTTCCATATTTTTTTTCAATCTCGCTTTGAAAAATATCAAAATAATCAACTAAAGAAGTATAGCTATTAACCCATTTGTCTAAAAATTCATTTCCCATTAAAAATATCATATCCTGATATATTATGTTGCAATTTATGTCCTCTATATCTTTAGAAACAACATTCCAAGAAAACCCATTAAAATCCCTCAATGGTTCTACTATATTTATGTTGTTACCTGTATTTAATACAAACGAAAATGCTTTTTCCAAATAGTAATCTATATATTTTACAATTACATTTTTTTTCTGTATTTTTGCAAGTAAATACAAAATCTGTGTTTCTATTGGATAGCAAATGATTTCTTTCTTTTCTTTGTTTACGACCTCTTTTGATTTATCATTCTGTTTTAAAAATTCTATTTTTTCACAGTCTTTGTTAATTATATCTATCAATTTTTGTATATATACTTTTTTCTCATAAGTATCTCTTTTTACTGTTTTATAATCATTATATCCATTTTCAATTTTATAGAACATACTAAGTAAAATATTTTTTGTTTCTACTGAAAAGCTTTTCTTACTCAGTACTTGTTCTAAGCTATTGTTCAAATTGTTTTTTGTAATATTTTTGAAAAAATTGTCTTTCAAAATTTTTTTCCTTTCTTTTGTTTTTGTTCTTGTTATTCTTCGGCGTGTGTTCCCATTTTCATTTCCGCTAATTTTTCTAATGTCCAAAGTACTTCTCTTGGCTTGCTTCCTTGATATCCTGAAATCACTCCTCTTTCTTCCATCTGGTCTATTATTCTTCCTGCTCTAGCATATCCAACTTTAAACCTTCTTTGTATAAATGATGTTGAAGCTTGTCCAGTCTCTACTACTGTATCTATTGCATCATTTAAGAATGGGTCTGTATCATCTTCAGTACCTTGCTCACCAGAATTTTTAGATGTTTCTGTTTCTTTTCCAGAGTTTTCTAAAGAGTCAAGTAATTCTTGACTGTATACAGCTGTTCCGTTTGATTTGATAAAATCTACAATTTGTTCAACTTCTTCATCTGAAACAAAAGCTCCTTGAACTCTCGTAGGTTTTGCTGCCCCTGATGGAAAATATAGCATATCTCCTTTTCCAAGTAATTTTTCCGCTCCAACCTGGTCTAATATTGTTCTAGAGTCTACTTGTGAAGAAACAGCAAAAGCTATTCTTGAAGGTACATTTGCTTTAATTAGTCCTGTAATTACATCTACAGAAGGTCTTTGTGTTGCAATTACTAAGTGCATTCCTGCTGCTCTTGCTTTTTGTGCTAATCTACAAATTGATTCTTCAACTTCTTTTGCAGCAACCATCATTAAGTCAGCCAACTCATCTATTATTACTACTATTTGTGGAAGCTGTCCCATATTTTCATGTTCTAAAGCCTTATTGTACCCTGCTAAATCTCTCACTCCTTTTTCTGCAAACAAGTTGTAACGATTATCCATTTCTTGAACTGCCCAAGCAAGAGCTCCTGCTGCTTTTTTAGGATCAGTTACTACTGGAATAAGTAAATGTGGTATTCCATTATATACTGAAAGCTCAACTACTTTTGGGTCTACCATTACAAGTTTAACTTCACTTGGCTTGGCATTATATACTATACTCGTAATTATTGTATTTATACAAACAGATTTACCAGAACCTGTTGATCCCGCAATTAATACATGTGGCATTTTGGCAATATTTGCTATAACTGGACTTCCAGCAACATCTTTTCCAAGTGCAACGCTAAGTTTAGATTTTGTTGTTTTAAAATCATCACTTTCTATTACTTCTCTTAGTCCTACCATTTCTTTTTCTTTATTTGGCACTTCTATTCCAACTGCTTGTTTTCCTGGAATAGGAGCTTCTATTCTTATTGTTTCTGCAGCTAAATTAAGAGCTATATCATCAGCTAAGTTTGCTATTTTACTTACTCTAACTCCTTCTGCAGGTTTTAATTCATATCTTGTAATTGCAGGTCCAACTGTCACATTTTCAACTTTTGCAGAAACTCCAAAACTGTATAATGTTTTTTGTAATTTTGCTGCAGTATTTTTTAAGCTTTGTGTTCCTCCCTTAAGTGAAGGCTTTTCAACCTCTCCAAGTATTTCTACAGGGGGAAATACATAATTATCTTCTTCTACTGCCATAGTGTGTTCTAATTGTAATACTTGCTTGGTTTTATCTTGTTTTTGTTCTTCTTCTTGAACAAATAAATTATTATTTTCTTCAAGTATTTCTCCTGTTTC
>CAYTEX010000148.1:0-222 GCA_964437015.1 uncultured Clostridium sp.
GCTAATTTTACTGATGATGTTACAACAACAATAAAAACACTAACATCAACAAGTGCTACTTCATCAAAATTTTCAATATGGGAGCCTAATGCAAAAGGACACATTGATGAAGTTGTAACAAACAATGAGGAAGTAACAGCTAATACTGCAAATAGTACATATGGATTAACAGCTGCATCAACCTCTGCATCGGGCTTCCAGAAATCCAGCTGCATCTTGGGC
>CAYTEX010000148.1:232-2296 GCA_964437015.1 uncultured Clostridium sp.
GTTACAGGAATTGTCACAACAACTGCTGCTGTAGAAGGAAAATCTGCTTTACAAACAACTATGCAAACAACAGATGAAGCATTAGGTGAAGCAATGAATTTAACAGATACTACTGGAGCAAATTTAGTTTTAACAAAAAATAAAATAATGAAAATGAGAGTATATATATGGCTTGAAGGACAAGACCCAGACTGTATAGATACAGCTTCTACTGGTGTATCTTTTGATACAACAATCAAATTCTGCAAACCACCAGTTACTGGTAGTGGTAGCGGAAGTGGCACAGGTACAGGAGGCTAAATCGATACTAACATTTAATAGTTAAAAATAGTGTAAAGCAAAGGAGTGAAGTGAAAGATAACAAAATATAAATCTTTCACTTCAATTTTTAAATTTACATTAAAAGGAGTTCGGAAAATGGATATAGATATAAAATTAGATAGTTTAAATTACGATGAATTGTTAGAAATTCATACTGCAGTAAAAAACTTTATTTCTTATTTAAATGATCAGATAGAAACAAGAGAGGTTGAGAAAAAAGAAAAATGAGTGAAATAACAGTAATGAAATTAAATAACCAAATAGAAGTAGATAAAGAAATTTTATCAGTACTTCCAGTGAACAATAAGAAAAATTTAAAAGAATATAAATTAAAATGTGAAGAAATAAAGAAAAATTATGAAAACTATTTGGAGAATATAAATTCAGAAATAAAAAGAAAATCTGTCAAAATAAAATCTATACCACCAAATTCTAATATAGATGAACTATATAAACAAATAAAAAACATGGAAAAAATAAAGCTTTTAAACAAAAATATAACATCTTTTGAGAAAATGGATTTAGATGAAATATTATTTGTATTAAAAAGATTTTATAAAAATAATTTAGAACTAATAAATGAAAATATTGAAAAATGCTTAGAAAAGTTTAAATCTGTTGGAATAGAACTAAAAGAAGAGGATTTTAATTATAGTTTATATACAAGAGAATACATGAAGGTACTTCTACAAGAAATAAAAATTGATAATATTAATTCCACAAGAGTAAAAGAAAATTTTGAACAAATATATTGGAAATGCCCGGAAATAATAACTCATATAGAACTAAATATTAGAAGTTTATATTTAAAAAATGAAAAAAAAATAAATAAATATTTTCAAGATATTAGAAAAGATGTTTTAAAAGAATTTGAAGTAAAAGAAAATGAAGATGCATATAAAAAGCTTAATTCATTAAAGTCAAGATGGTTAAAACAAAAAGATAAAGACTCTAGTTTGATTTTAAAAAGTTTTGAAACTAAAAAAGAAGCACCAAAAGACTATGAAAAAATTGCAGTTCAAGGTCAGTATAAAAAGCTTTTAGGAATAGATTATGATGATATAGAAACCGAACAAATGGAGGAATTCAACAAAAATATATTTAGACTTAGAGATAATTTATTTGAATATAAAAACTTTTTAAAATATAAATTTATTTATGATGATATAATAGAAATTTATAATACAAAAGAAAAATATGGCAATGTCTTTAATCAAAAACTAAAGCAAATAAAGAAGAAAGAAGCAGAGCTTTTTAAATTGAATAAAAAGATAGAAAGCCAATCTAAACATAGCAGTTTAATATTAAAATTATTTAACAAAATAAATAAAAATAATAATAAATTAGAAAAGCGAAATAGTGATATTAATTCTAAAATATTAGAATTAAAAGATATTTATAGAGATTTAGAACAAAATAAAGTAAAAAATATTATATCAACAGTTTTAACAGATAATTCAACTATATTTGATGCTTTAAGTTTGGTAAGACCTTTTTGTAGCTTTTTAGTAGATTCTGTGATTAAAAAATATGAAGACATTTCTCAAGATGATATTGAAACAACAATAGGTGATTTTTGGGAATTTTTAGATTTCCCTAATATGACTATAATAAATAATACTACTATTACAGAAAATAAAGATTTAAATTTAGTTATTAAAGATAAATATAATTTATGTAATATAAAAATTAGTAAAGACGATTTAGAAGAAGAAAATTTAGATAAACTAATTAATACTGCAA
>CAYTEX010000148.1:2306-3636 GCA_964437015.1 uncultured Clostridium sp.
GAAGTCAAATTACATTAGAAGATATTAAGTTTGTTTTACAAGTTAACAAATTATTTGGAGAAGAAGAATAACATGTTAAAAAAAATTAAAACATATAGCAATTTTATAAAATTTTTATTTATAAAATTGCTATATATTATTATTATTCCTATAATTATATATGATATAATTTTAATTGCACAGAGTATTGTAAAACCAAATGTTGCACCAAGTATATTTGGGATTAAAACATTTACCATAATTTCTAGTAGTATGGAACCTACTTTTAAAATTGACGATATTATTTTTGTAAAAAAAATAGATGAAAATCAACTACAAATAGGAGATATAATTTCATTTATACAGGATAAAGATATAATAACACATAGAATAGAGAAGATAGAGAAAAATGAAAGTGGACTTGTATTTATAACTAAAGGAGATGCAAATAGTACTACAGATATCAATAAAGTAAAGTTATCACAAATAGAAGGGAAATATATTTTTAAAATTTCTAAAGTTGGTAAAATATTTTATATTTTAAAAAATAAGGTTGTTTTTATTATAGGTACTATAATTTTAATGATATGCTATATAATAGAAAATAATAAAATATCAAAGAAAATTGAAAGAAAAGAAAAAAGAGAACAATACGAGACAATAAAAAATAGAATCAGATAATTTTTATCTGGTTCTATTTTTGGATAATATATTATTTTTTGTGAGCACCTTTTGTAGGCTTAACATTGTATTCTATTTTAAAACAAGAGAATTTATCAAGCTCGTTGTCATCTAGGCAATCAAGGTAAATATCTAATTCATCTAAATCTCTACATGCAGCAATTACAGCAGGATTTAAATCAGATTGAAACATTAATTCAAAACCTAAGCCAATGGCTTCTGTTAGAGAACCATGCTCTTTCTTTTTAATTAATTGAAAAGCTTCTTTAAATCTTGATTTAACAGGGTTTTTAAAAGTTTCTAAAGGAAGAGTGTATTCATTTACTATTACATCTAGTAAAGATTTATATTTTTTATTTTTTTTCAATTTTTTTTCTAGATCCTCTATAGTGTATGGAAGAATTACTTTTTGACTTGATTCTGAAATAATCAAAGTATCATTATCGGTGATTTCATCATCATTTAATAGAGTATTATTTTTGGCTTCATTAATAGAATCATCTTCTTCTGCTGGGGTAGAATATTCATTTTTAAAATGTTTTGCGGTTTTTACATTTGATGAAATATATTTATCTAGATCTTTTTCAAGTTTTAATTTTTCATCTTCTTCAGGTTCTATAATTCTTATAACATTTTTTGGATTTTCTATATTTGAGGTAGCTTCACTATT
>CAYTEX010000149.1:0-3610 GCA_964437015.1 uncultured Clostridium sp.
AGATTTTAAAAGAACTTGATGTTGATTATGTGCATATTTTAGTTAATGGAAAAATTGTTGCAACTGGAACAAGTGAACTTGCAAAAGAGATTGAAGAAAACGGATATGCAAAATATATAAAATAGGAATATAAAAAATCTCCAATCAGTTATTCAAATGATTGGAGAAACAGGAGAGTTAGATTTCATAAGCCCTCCTTAGAAGTTAAGAATAAGCAATAATAAAAACAAAAAAACTAATGCTGCCTCGGGTTCTGCTAGTATTAGCAAAAGAATAAATAAGAATGTCATTGCTTTTTCCTCCTTTAATGAAAAGAAACTTGTCCTACAGGTATAGATAATTATATCACAAAATACGAAAAAATACAATATTTAACAAAAATAATAGGTTATAGGTACCAAAAAACCTAAATAAAGAATAAAGGAACTAAAATGAAAACAAATTTAGACGAAATAAATAGAAATATTTATGATATAAAAAATAAAGACGAATATGATTTTAAAATAAAAAAAGGACTAACTCCTGAAATTATAAAAGAAATATCAAAACAAAAAAATGATCCGGAATGGATGAAAGAATTTAGATTAAAAGCACTAGAGGTATATGAAAAATTAGAACTTCCAACATGGGGACCAGATTTATCTGAACTAAATATGGATGAAATTGCAACATATGTTAGGCCTAAATCAAAGATGACAGGAAACTGGGATGAAGTACCAGATGACATAAAAAACACGTTTGATAAATTAGGAATTCCAGAGGCAGAAAAGAAATCTTTAGCAGGTGTTGGTGCACAATATGATTCAGAAGTTGTATATCACAGTATGAAAAACGAACTATTAGAGCAAGGTGTAATATATACAGATATGGAAACAGCTGTTAGAGAATACCCAGATATAGTAAAAGCACATTTTATGAAATGTGTTCCTGTATATGACCATAAATTTGTTGCACTTCATGGAGCAGTTTGGTCAGGAGGATCTTTTGTATATGTACCAAAAGGAGTAAATGTAGAAATTCCTATTCAAAGTTATTTTAGATTAAATTCGCCAGAGTCTGGACAATTTGAGCATACTTTAATAATAGTAGATGAGGGAGCATCACTTCATTTTATAGAGGGATGTTCAGCACCAAAATATAATAAAGTAAATCTTCATGCTGGATGCGTAGAATTATATGTAAAAGACAACGCATATTTAAGATATTCAACAATAGAAAACTGGTCAAAAAATATGTTAAACTTAAATACAAAAAAAGCAATATTAGGAAAAAATGCAAAAGTAGACTGGGTATCTGGTTCATTTGGATCAAAAATATCAATGTTATATCCAATGAGTATATTAAATGGAGAGGGTGCAAGAACAGAATATACAGGAATTTCTTTTGCAGGAAAAGGACAAAACTTAGATACAGGATTTAAAGTAATTCATAATGCACCAAATACTTCAAGTATAGTAAATTCAAAATCAATATCAAAAAATGGAGGAACAGCAACGTATAGAGCATTAGTTAGAGTAAATGAAAATGCAAAAAATTCAAAAGTATCTGTAGACTGTGAATCATTAATGCTAGACGATATATCAAGGTCAGATACAATTCCTGTAAATGACATAAGAACAGATGAAGTTGAGTTTTCGCATGAAGCAAAAATTGGAAAAATAAGTGATAAGTCAATATTTTATTTAATGACAAGAGGATTAAGTGAAGAAGATGCAAAAGCAATGATTGTAAGAGGATTTGCAGAACCAATTTCAAAAGAATTACCAATAGAGTATGCGGTAGAGATGAATAATTTGATTAACTTAGAGTTAGAAGGTGCTATAGGATAATTCCTTTATTTGGGGACAGACTTCAAAGAAAAAAAGACCTGGTCCAAAATTAACATGTAAAAAAAGGACCCGGTCCCAAATTACCAAATCAAAAAAGTGGGAAATATGTCGAATTATGTCGATGAAAAAGTTTCAATAAATATTGACATTTTCGAAAAATTGATGTATTATAAATATGATGATAAACGTATGAACTTATCATATACAAAAAACCCCACTTGTCGGAGTGGGGTTTTTCGTGTCTATGTACTAATTATCTGATTTTGAAATCAAATATATTAATATCATAGCAACTAAACGTATGAACTTTTTCATATAGTTCACCTCCTTTTTTAAGAACTCTCTTAAAAAGAGGCGACATAATTATATTACAGAATGCGCAGTAAATCAATAAAAATCGTTCGACAAAAGTCGACAGAAAGGTCTGAATATCATGGATTTAACTTTGAATAATACACCAATTAGAACAGCAAAAAACTATGCTATTAATAATATAAAGTTAGATAATATAGAAATACCTAAAAACATAAAACCATTTAATGGATTAAAAATTTTAGGAGATAAAGACAAATTTGAAATTTTAGAAATGAGCAAATTTTCAGAATTTAAATATGGAAATGGTAAAATTTTAGAAAATCAAATTAAAGAAAATGCAAATAAAGAGATATCTATAAAATCTGAAAAAAACAATAATAAAGAGTTGCAACTAAATTATGAATTTTCTGAAGAAAACAGAGATTTAATAGAAAACATAGAAATAAACTTAGAAGAAAACTCTAAATCAACAATAATATTAAAATATAACTCTACTGATGATGTATGTTCATATCATAATTCTAAAATAAAAGTACTAGCAAATAAAGATTCAAAAGTAGACATTATAATTTTAAATATGATAAATAATAATTCAAATAATTTTATTGCAATTGAAAACATTTTAGAAGAAAATGCAGATGTAAAATATACAATAATCGATTTTGGTGGAAAAAATTCTATTTCAAATTATTTTGCAAATTTAAAGGGAAACAATTCCAAAAATACTTTAAAAACAATTTATTTAGGTAATGAAGAACAAGTAATAGATTTAAACTACATTATGGAATGCTATGGTAAAAATACGAATGCAAAAATAGATGTAAGAGGAGCTATAAATGATAAGTGCAAAAAACACTTTAAAGGAACAATAGACTTTAAAAAGGGATGTAAAAAGGCAGTAGGGGATGAAAAAGAATATTGCACAACTCTATCAGATACTGCAAAATCAATTTCACTTCCAATTTTACTTTGCACAGAAGAAGATGTAGAAGGAAGTCATAGCACAGCTTGCGGAAAAATAGACAAAAAGAATTTATTTTATTTAATGACAAGAGGATTAACAAAGCAAGAAGCACAGAAATTAATAATTAGAGCTGGATTTAATGAAATAATTGAGAACATAAAAAATGAAGAGATAAAAAAGGAACTATTAGAAATGCTGGATACTAAATTAACATAACATTTTCATTTGGGGACGGTCCTTTTTTGAAAATTGGACTGTTTTCTAAGAAAAAAAGGACCCGGTCCAAAATTAAAAAAGTGGGAAATATGTCGAAATTTGCGATGGAAAAATTAAATAAATGTTGACATTTTTAAAATTTTGATGTATCATATATATGATAATAAGCGTATGGATTTATCGTATATCAAAAAAACCCCACTTGGCAGAGTGGGGTTTTTTTATTACTATGTATTAATGATTTGATTTTGAAATCAAATATATTAATTTCATAGCAATTAAGCGT
>CAYTEX010000150.1:0-3593 GCA_964437015.1 uncultured Clostridium sp.
TGCAAATTTTTCCTCAATTTAATTATATAAATAATATATTAAAGGTAATGCTTCTTCATAATTATCTTTTATAGAATCTACTCTATTAGTTGGTGAAAGTAATATTTCTATGTCTTCAACATTAATAAATCTATATTGTTTATATTTTTTTTCATCATAGCCTTTTATTGTTCTAAAACTAATATCTGTGTATTCCTTTAAAGTTTTAGGTAGTTTGTCCAAATTAAGTTCAAGGTAATCTAATTTTTCTTGCAATTTATTATCTAACTCTATTTTCTTTTTTCTGGGCAATTTTTATACTTCCTCTCTTTATTTATTTCTTCATAACATTTTGTAGATATTCTACCTCTTCTTCTGGATTTAATCTCATAAATAAAGGTTCCCCTTTGTCTATTACTTTTGTGTCTTTTATATTAGTATAACTCATTAAGCTTTCCCATGTCTTTTGTTTATCATCTTTTATTCCTAATTGTTCAAACATTTTTTTAGATGTCTCTGGCATAAATGGAGTAATTAATATTGCAATTCTTCTTAAATTTTCAATTAAATGATATATACACGATTTTAGTTTTTCTGTACTTTCTTCTTTGGCCAAAGTCCAAGGTGTTGTTTCGTCAATATATTTATTAGTTCTTGAAACTAAATTCCAGATCTCTTGCAATGCATTTGCAATTTCAAATTCTTTCATTTTCTCATTAAATTTATTAATAGTTTCCTCAGAAAACTTTTCTATTTCTTCGTCAACTTGATTTTGTTGTCCATTATATTCTGGTACTACACCATTAAAGTATTTGTTGCACATTGCAATTGTTCTATTTAGTAAGTTCCCTAAATCATTTGATAAATCAACATTATATCTTTCAACAAATCCTTCTGGTGAAAAAATTCCATCACTTGATACTGGAAGTTCTCTTAAAAGAAAATATTTTGTAGCATCTAGTCCATATCTATCTACTAAAGTGTCTGGATAAATAACATTTCCTTTTGATTTTGACATTTTTCCATCTTTCATCATAAACCAATTATGAACTAATACTTGATTTGGAAGTGGTAAATCAAGTGCCATTAGGAATATTGGCCAATATATTAAGTGAAATCTTGCTATGTCTTTTCCAACTATTTGAACAGATGCTGGCCAATATTTTTTATATAATTCATCATTGTCTGTTCCATATCCTAAAGCTGTTATATAGTTTGTTAATGCATCTAACCATACATATATAACATGTTTTGGATCTTTTAAAACTTTAATTCCCCAATCAAATGTTGTACGGCTAACACAAAGGTCCTCTAGCCCTGGCTTTATAAAGTTATTTATCATTTCTGTTTTTCTATAAGCTGGTTTTATAAAATCTGGATGTTCATCATAATATTTTAAAAGTCTTGGTACATATTTTTTCATATTGAAGAAATAACTTTCTTCTTTCATTAAATTAACTTCTCGTCCACAATCTGGGCATTTTCCATCTACAAGTTGAGTCTCAGTAAAAAATGTTTCACAAGGCACACAATACCATCCCTCATATTCTCCTTTATAGATGTCTCCTTGATCCATTAATCTATCAAATATTTTTTGTACTTGTATTTCGTGTCTTGGTTCAGTAGTTCTAATAAAATCATCATATTGGATGTCCATTTTTTTCCATAATTCTTTTGCGATTTTTGCTTGCATATCAACATATTCTTGTGGAGCCATTCCATTTTTTTTGGCAACTTCTTGTATTTTTTGTCCATGCTCATCTGTTCCAGTTAAAAGATATGTATCATATCCTCTTAACTTTTGATATCTTTTTATAGCATCTGCCAATACTGTTGTATATGCTGTTCCAATGTGAAATTTGCCACTTGGATAATATATTGGTGTAGTTATATAATATGTATTTTTCATACTAGTCACATCCCTTCATAATTTGTGTTTTATTATATTACAAATTCTTCTTTTTTTCAATATTTTACTTTTTTATAAACTTACAAGTAATTATACTCATATCATCTTTAACTTTTCCATAATTATTATCTATGGACTCTTTTATAATTATATCTGCTATCTTTTGTGCATTTGTAGTTTCTATGTCTTCTAATAAATATTTAATCCATAATTCTTTATTTTTATATTCAATATTTGAGTCCATAATTCCATCACTTATCATGACCATTAAGTCGTTAGAATCAATATCTCTATCAAATATATCTGTATTTATTTTATTTATTATTCCTGTTGGCAATGTTAGTGATTTTATTATTTGAATTCTTTTATTGTTTTTTATGTATGTTGGACAAGCTCCATTTTTTATAAGTTCTATTTTCCCATTATATAAGTCTACAATCGCAATATCTAATGTTGCAAATACATCATCATTTACATTCAGTAAATTGGAGTTTATTAATTCTACCGAAATATCTTTTTCAAAACCAGAATTTAATAATCTTTTTAACATCGTAGTAACTATTTTACTGCTTTTTTTAGCTTCTGGCCCTGATCCCATTCCATCACTTATTGCTAATAAATACTTACCATCTTTTAGCTTTTCTTTTATTATGCTATCTCCGGAAACTGTCATTCCCTCTTTCGTTTGGTTAGCAATTCCAATATCAACTAAAAATTTGTCATCTGATATAATTTCATATTTTATTGAATTTTCACTTTTTTCTTCTTCTATATTTTGAAGTATAACTTTTTCTCCAATAACCTGACTTACTACATTTAGTACTTCTTTTTCCTCACGACTTTTCAAATTATCTTCTAAATATAGATTAATTCTGTATCTATCTTCATTTTTTTTATTTATGTCTATTTCTTGGATAAAGATATTTTTTTGCTTAAGTAATACCTTTATTTGCTCTTCTTTTTCTAAATTTACATTATCTTTATCAATCTCTTTATTTATATCTTCTGCTATTTCAGATATTGCTTTTGATACTCCATTTAGTTGAGTTTCAAAATTTTTCTTTTCTTCGTTTAATTTTTTTGTCCATATAAAATTCATTTTGCTAATTCTATATGCAGAATTTATAGCATTTACCATTTTTTCTATATCTCTATTTTTGCTTTTTTCATTATCATCAAATCCAATAACATAATTGTTATTTTTAGCTAAAATATTAATTAAATCTTTTTCATTTATATATTGTTTTTCAAGAAGTAGTAAAAAAATGTCATCTATAATTTTGCTTTCTACATTTTCTGTTATGTCATATAAAATATTGTCTTCCATGTTTTCGGTGTTATTTAAAAATTCTGCAATAAATTTTTGTTTGTTTTTTTCTTTTATATCTTTCTCATCAATTACAGTCGCTGCAGCATTTTTGTATGTATATGCCATTTTTTTCACTGCATCAGAAATAGAATTTAGTTTTTCTATTGTTTCTTTACTTTTATTTAATCTTTTTTCTCCACCTATTGGTAAAAGTTTTTTGTTTCCAATTATATCTTCTATTTTTAGATTTACATTTTTAGGAACTGCCAAAAGAGCTATTCCTGCTATTAATATTTCTTTTAGCAATATTACATTTATGGCTAATCCTGTAGCAACATAAGAAAGTACTATATTACCTAGAACAAATCCACATATTACTCCTATTTTTCCGAATTT
>CAYTEX010000151.1:0-3441 GCA_964437015.1 uncultured Clostridium sp.
CAATGGAAGATATATTAAAAGAAGCAAAAATACTTGCTAAAAAAGGAATTAAAGAACTTATTGTAATTGCACAAGATACTACAAAATATGGAATAGATTTATATGGAAAGTCAAAATTAGCAGAGTTATTGCAAGAATTATGCAAAATAAAAGAATTTAAATGGATTCGTTTTTTATATAGCTATCCAGAAGGAATTACAGATGAACTTATAAAGACAGTAAAGGAAAATGATAAAATTTGTAAGTACTTTGATATTCCAATTCAACATATATCAAATGATGTTTTAAAAAGAATGAATAGAAAAACATCAAAAGAAAATATAGAGAAACTAATTACTAAAATTAGAAAAGAAATTCCAAATGTTGTTTTAAGAACAAGTTTAATTGTAGGCTTTCCGGGAGAAACACAAAATGATTTTGATGAATTATATAAATTTGTACAAAAAACAAAATTTGACAAATTAGGAGTTTTCAGTTATTCTAAAGAAGAGGGAACTCCTGCAAGCAAAATGCAAAATCAAATACATTACAAAACAAAACAAGCAAGATTAAATAAAATAATGAGTTTACAACAAGAAATCTCGAAAGAAAAACTAGAAAAAAATATTGGAACTACAGTAGAAGTTCTTGTTGAAAATACATCATTTGATGGAAAGTATTTAATTGGAAGAACTAAAAATGATGTTCCTGAAGAAGATGGAATAGTATTCATCAAAAAAACAAAAGATAATGAAAATAAAATAAATAAATTTATTAAATGCAAAGTTATAGATGTAAATAACTATGACTTGATAGCAAAAAGTATATAATTTTAAGGAGGTTTTATTATGGCAGAGATAAAAGAAGAAAATGAGAGAGCTGTATTTAAAAAAACATTAGAGGAAATTATTGAAAAGATTAATGAAAATATAAGAATGAAAAACCCGCAAAACGAAATTGTTGTAAAAGAAGGAAAATCAATAGGAATTCTTACATTTGATAAAAATAATGAATCTAAAACTAAAAAATTATATGCTATAACTATGGTTATTGATGGAAACCAATATGATTACATATATGATGAGACAGGAGATAATATTGCTAGAATCAGTGCCAATAATGATGTTTTTACTGATGATGATATACAACTTGATCATGAAAAATTAATAAAAAATATGGAATTATCAAAAGGCTTTCAAAATGACAACCAAGGAAGACATATTGCAGATAAACAAGAAAAAGTTATAACAGCTGAAGAAAAAAAGGAACAAAAAAATGACATAGACAACAATAAAACATTAACTAACTTATTGGATATGGATATTTCTGTTGATAGTTCAGCTGCAATTATCGATTTATATAGAACAATATATAATGGAAGAAGACTTAGAGATTTATTAGGCATTGATGAAAAATTAAGAGACAGAATGCCTCAAGGTGCTAATATTGAACATATGAACTTTTTAGGAGTTGTAAATTCTGCTAATTTAACAGCTAAAGATGGTAAAAGTAGAAAATCAACTGTAACATGTGTGATTATGGATGATCCAAGAAATCCTAAACATATGGTAGAATTAGATGAAAGTATTTTAAAGGCAAGAGACGATTTATCTAAACAAGAAAACATAACAGCTGATCAGACAAGTGAACGTTTAGGAGATGGAGGTAGAAAACCAGGAACTACAACAACAACTAACACTAAACAAATATCAACATTTGAAATTCCAGGAGGAGGAGCAAGTGTTGGACAACCAGATGACTTATTAACACTGGAAATTAGACAAAATCCAAAATTTATTGATGAAAGTACATCTCAAAGAAATGATGCTCATAATATAGAAATGTCACTTGGAGTTCAAAATATTTCTAAATCTGAAAATGAATTACAACATGGACTAAGAACTCAATCTATTAAATTAGAAGCATATGATGAAGTTAATAGGGTTGAAGAATTTGAACAACGAAGAGATTTTTCAAATCATACGGGTGGTACGGATGATGAATATGAATATAAGCATAACTATGATAAAGAGATAGATATTGCTTTTAAAACAATAGGAGAAGAAAAATATAATGTAAGAGATGCACAAGAACTTAATAGTGAATTAAAAGAAGAATTGACTAATCATATTGAAGATATGAAAAAAGAAGGAAAAAATGGTCAAATGATTACGGCAGAAATTGCAAATGTTGTTGAAAATAGATCAAGATTTTGGGAAATTGCACATGATATTGCTGAAAAAAGTGATATATATGGTTATAGAGATGTGTATGAAGAAATAAAATTAATTGGAAGACAATTTAAAGTAGAAAAAAATATGGAGTTAGGAGATCTTACAGATAATCAAATTAAAGAACTTGTACAAGAAAGACTTGAAGGAGAAAGAGTTTTAGGAGATCAACTTAACTCTCGTAGAAGAATATAAATAATAGAGTTATGTATGTAAGGGAAGGAGAACTAGATGCAACCTTTGTGCATCTATTATAAATATGGATTTGAAAAGTACCAAAGGAACAATTGAGGCAATTTTATTTGCAGCTGGAAATCCAGTTGAAATAAAAGATTTGCAACTTATCTTAGAAAAATCTAAAGATGAGATAGAAGAAATAATAAATCAAATGAATATGGAATATAAGGATAATAGCAGAGGAATAGAAATTATAAAAGCAGATGAAACATATCAAATGGCAAGTAGAAAAGAATATTATGATTCTATATATAAAATAATAGATAAAAGAAATAAGCCAAAACTTTCCAATGCTGCTTTAGAAACGCTTTCTATTATTGCATATAATCCTAGAGTATCTAAATCTGAAATTGAAGCAATACGTGGGGTGAATGTTGATGGTACAATGTACAAACTTCTTGAATATGGTTTAATAGAAGAAGCGGGAAAACTAGATTTACCAGGTAAACCAATGGGATTTAAAACAACTCCAGAATTTTTAAAAATGTTTGGCTATTCATCTTTAAAGGAATTACCAGAACTACCGAAGTATAAGTTGGATTCTAATAAACAAATTGTAATTGATGAACTTGTTGATGAAGAATCTTAGAAGTCAGAGGTAGGAAGTAAGAGGTAGGAAGCCGGAAATGATGTCCTACATCCAACTTCCGAACTCCTACTTCCAACATCAATTTATATTTATCAATTCTAAATAAAATTTATAAGGAGAGAGTGACAATGTCAGATAATAAAGATTTCGTTAAAGAAATAACAAATATAGATGAAGATTTTGCGCAATGGTATACAGATATAGTAAGAAAAGCTCAACTTGCAGATTATACAGACACTAAAGGGTGTATTGCAATTAGACCTTATGGTTATGCTATTTGGGAGAATATTCAAAATTATACAGATAGGAAATTTAAAGAAACAGGAGTACAAAATACATATTTTCCAGTTCTTATTCCAGAGAGTCTTTTAGAAAAAGAAAAAGACCATGTTGAAGGTTTTGCAC
>CAYTEX010000152.1:0-3306 GCA_964437015.1 uncultured Clostridium sp.
TAAAACTAAAGATGTTTTTGAAAAACACCAGAATCTTTTAGATTTAGCAAAAAAATAGCAGCATATGAATATAATAAAAATAAAAACGAAGATGAAAAAATATCTATTGAAAATATAAGAAATAGTGTAGAATTAATAATATATCATGGACATAGCCACATAGATCCTTTTAGCCTGATCTGGAAAAAAGATGGACAGGGAACCCCATATGCTTTAATCGATTCGTCTAAAATATCGGATTTTGGCGGAAATGGTGAGTATATGTTTTTTTCTATAAATGGGGAATCAGGTAAAGCAGCAAAAAAAGGTAGATTTGGCAAACAATATCCGGCATACTTTACAAATGAGACAATAAATACAGAAAAAATTACTAAGGATAAAAATAGTTTTATGTTTAAGGGTAAAGAAATATATAGTCTATTAGCAAATTTAGTAACAGCACATAACAATCAAAATACTGGAAAAGAGGTAGAAGATTATTTAGAAGAGGCAAAAAAACTTTTGAAAGAATATATAGAACGAGAAGGAGTTGAAATTTCTGAGTATCTGATGACAGACTTGGATGCTATAGAAAAAACTGAAAACGACTCTAAAGTAGGTATGGCAGCTAACGATAACCAGAATTATGTGCCTACAAATACATATGGAGTTACTAATCAAGAGCTTGCAGAAGGGGTTTTGGGACATGATGCTAATGTATCAATTCCAGAATTAGATGATAATAATCGAAAAGATTATGATTATGATGAACGTTAAAAATAACTAAAAACCTATTTGATAATATTTAAACAAATTTATCAAATAGGTTTTTTATACTCTAGGAAAGTAACTAGCATTTTAAGAAATTAGTTTGCTTAGAAGATAATTACGGTTTTTTATTATGAAATTATTCTAACTCTGTACTTGTATTTTTGTTAGAAAGAATGTATAATTCAGTTAAAATAAACAATCAAACATAAATCTATTATGAAAAATAGAAAGAAGAGAGATTAAAATGAAAATAAAAGAATTAAGATTATTAAAAATAAAAATAATAAAAGAAGGAAATACCATTTATGAAGGGGCTACAGAGGAAATCCCAAATAATTTAAAAGAAACAGAATACAAAAACACATATTTTGAAGGTGTAGATTTAGTAGTCGAAATATAATTGCAAAAAAGTACCCGGTCCCAAATTGAAAAAGGAGATTTGAATTAATGAATTGGACAAAAGAACAGAAAGATGCAATTTATAAAAAAGGCAGTAACATTTTAGTTGCAGCAGCTGCTGGAAGTGGAAAAACTGCAGTTCTTGTTGAAAGAATTATAAATAAAATAATAAATGAAAAAATAGATATAGACTCTCTTTTAGTAGTTACATTTACCAATGCGGCAGCCTCTGAAATGAAAGAGAGAATTTTAAATGCAATTTATCAAATTATAGATAATAGCGAAGCAGATGAACAAACAATTTTACATTTAGAAAGACAAGTTACTTTAATTAATAAAGCTGAAATATGTACAATAGACTCATTTTGTTTAGATGTTATTAGAAATAACTTTTTTGAAATAGAAATATCTCCGAACTTTAGAATTGCAGATAATGCTGAAATAGAGCTTTTAAAACAAGAAACTTTAGAAAAACTATTTGAAGAAAAATATGAAGGAGAAGATAAGGATTTTCAAAAACTAATAAAAACATATACTTCATATAGAGACGACACACCTCTAAAAGACTTAATTTTAAAAGTTTATACATATATAGAATCAAATCCATTTCCTTTAAAATGGTTAAAGGAGCAAGTTGAAAAATTTAATATAGAAGATATAAAGCAAGATTTTTCGAAAACCGAATGGGGAAAAATTTTATTAAATCAGATGAAAGAAGAGCTTACTGATGAAATAAAAAAATTGCAAGCAGAAAGACAAAGGCTTTCAGTAGAAAGTGAATTGGAAGCATATGAAAGAGTTATTTCATCTGATATACAACAGCTAGAAATGTTGGCATGTAATTTAGAAAGCTGGGACAAAGCATATACAGTAGCTAATAATGTAGAGTTTTTAAAATGGCCAAGTAGTAAAAAAATTGTAAATCAAGAAAAAGATAGAGCAAAAGAAATTAGAGATAAAATAAAAAAAGACTTTTCATCAAAAAGAGATAAAATTTTTACATCAAAGTCAGAAGAAGCCAATAAAGACCTAATAGAAATGTATGAAATGCTTGTAAAGCTACAAAATCTAATAATAGAATTTGACAAAGAATTTAAAAAAAGTAAAAATGAAAAAAACATTGTAGATTTTAGTGATATAGAACATTTAGCTTTACAGATTTTGGTAAATGGGGAAAATGGCAAAATTTTACCAACAGATATTGCAAAAAAATACTGTGAAAAATTTGTAGAAATTGCAATAGACGAATATCAAGATAGTAACTTATTACAAGAATATATTTTAAATGCAATATCAAGGGGCAATAACATTTTTATGGTTGGAGATGTAAAACAAAGTATATATAAATTTCGTCAAGCAATGCCAGAGCTTTTTTTAAGTAAATACAAAAAATACCAATTAGAAAAGAACATTGATGAAAAAAATATGCAAGAAATCTCTGGGACAAATGGGCAAGAACGGAAGAAAAATACAGTTATTTAAAAATTTCAGAAGTAGAAAAGAAGTACTTGATTTTACAAATTTAATATTTGAAAATATAATGGGAGAAAAGCTTGGAGACATAGATTACAATGAAGAAGAATATTTAAATTTAGGTGCAGTATATGAAAACAATGAACAGGAATTATTACCAGAAATAAATATTTTAGACACAAATGTTGTCAAAAATCTTCGGTACAAATGGGCAGGAAACCAAAAATCCACGGTATGAATGACAACACACCAAAAACCTCCGGTACCAGTGATACAATTGAACCAGATGATGAAATATTTGAGGACATTGAACTTGAAGCAAAATTTGTAGCAAATAAAATTAAAAAATTGATAGATAGTAAATTTAAAGTGTATGATAGTAAAAAACAAGAATTTAGAGATATTCAGTCTAAAGATATTGTTATTCTTTTGCGTTCTACTAAAAATAAGGCAAATGTTTTTGAAAAGGAACTTCAAAAACAAAACATAGATGTTTATTCAGACACATCAGATGAATATCTTGAATCTTATGAAATACAAATAATTATGGATTTGCTTAAAATTATAGATAATCCATACCAAGATTTGCCACTTGTTCACATTATGCGCTCACCAATTGGAATGTTTACGGATGATGATTTATTAGAAATTCGTTTAGCAGATAAAACTGATGATTTTTATACA
>CAYTEX010000153.1:0-3253 GCA_964437015.1 uncultured Clostridium sp.
ATATATATTGTACAGTTTATGGGATTGACAAAAAATAATGAAATTTATAAAATATAAACAAAAAATATAGACAAGTTATAAATTAGCAAAAAATAAATGGAGGAAACAAAAGAAATGAGAAATTTTAAGAAAAATGTTAAAAAAGTACCCGGTCCCAAATTACACGTGCAAAAAAGTACCCGGTCCTAAATTAACAAACAATCGGAATTACGCTTATAGCGCTTGTTGTAACGATAATTGTGTTATTGATTTTAGCTGGAATATCAATAATGATGCTAACAGGAGATAATGGAATTCTACAAAGAGCAGGGGAGGCAAAAGTTAAATCAGAAAGAGCAAGTATGATAGAAGAAATTCAAACAGATATATTGTATTATCAAGTAGAAAATAAAAGCAACTATATTGATAAAACGCAGTTAAAATCTGTATTAGATAAATATTTTAAAAATGTACCAGCAGAATTACCTACAGGAGAGGATTTGTCAGAATTATCATTAGAAACACTAGATAAATATGGTACATATATGATAAAAGTTTCTGAAATATATAATGGAAATATAAAAACAGATTCTATTCAGATTATTGACAAGCAAGAAAATTATTGTGGATATTATGCAGATATTAATGAAGATGGAGTTGTTGATGGAGTGATATATGCAGATTTAGCAAAAGGCAACACAGTAAGTAGTATAGAAAATTATGGAGGGTATTCATATAGTATTCCAACTATAACAGACTTTAAGGAGTATTATATAAGTCAAATGGATTATGTAGGACTTTTTGGAAAGAAGGATGTTATATCACCATTAAGAAACGGAAATAATAGATTTTATGTAATGGCATTAGAAGATGTTCCAAACCCAGATGGGTATAATGCTTTTTCTTGGTATGGAGCATTAGAATCATCAACATATGGAATGACTGACTATGAAACAACTACTTATATAAATTTTGAAAATGTATTTTCAAATTCAAAAAAAATGATAAATAGATATAAAAATAATTCTTATGGATCTAAAGATGCTAATGGTCCGCAGTACCCAGATATATGGGGAATTATAGAAAATGAAGTTAATAATAACTTTTTTGTACCATCATTAGAAGAATGGATAGCTTTTTCAACACTATTTAACATTTCAAAAGATAATTATACAGACTTTGGATTAAGTCATAATTATTGGACGTCTTCTCAAAAAGGTGTCTTTAAATGTTATCGTATACGCTTTAAGGATGGAATAGTTGACAATCCAAATGGAAATAACTATTATAATATACGTTTAAGTACAACCTTTTAGAATATTAAAACAGGTAAAAAAAATGGATAATGTAAAATTAGTCTGTAAAATCAAAATTTACTCATTCATAAATTTATTTATTTGTGAATGTTTTAATTTGACAATTTGTACCTGAACTTTATGGTCCAATATACAAATGTAAATATAAAGATAATCAAAAAATAAAAGTCTTGATAATTCGAATCAAGACTTTTTATGTGTATATAAAATTATTATTCAATAAATTAATAACACTATAAAGTTATTCAAATATAGAATATTTATGAATTTTATTAGTTTTTAAATCTGAAAAATATGTGATAAATTGCTGAAAAGTAGCAATAGAACAGATGTTGAAGAAGAGTTAATATCGGATATATAGAAAATTTTTGATATAATGCATTATGTAACTTAAAGCTGCAAATACATTAATTAAAAGTATAAAAAGATAAAAAAAGTCAAAACTAATTATATATAGTGAGGTGATTAGTTTTGCTTTTTTTATTTTTTTTTATTTTGATTAGCATATCTTTATTAGTATATTTTATAGAAATAAAAGTTAAAATAGAAAATTTTGAAATTGGAATACAAAATAAGAATTTTGACATAAATAAAAATGGGAGTATTATTATTAAATTTAAGGTATTAAATAAAATTAATCTTTTCAAAATTAAAACAAGTATTGATAAATTTCAATTGCCAGAATCAAAGAACAAATATTATAAGATAAAAAATCATGTAATCAAAAATAATAATATAAAAATAAATGATATCCAAAAAAAATTGAAACTGAAATATGAAAATATAAAACTAAATATAGAAATAGGAGAAGATAATGCGGCTATAACAGCATTACTGACAGGTGTTATATCATGTATTGTATCAGTTATTATAGGAAAATATTTTAGTAATATTGAGGATATAAATTGGAATGTACAGCCTATGTATAATATTAATATATTAAAATTATCTTTAAATTGTATAATAAGTGTAAAATTGATACATATTATTAATACAATATATGAAATGAGAAAGGAAGGCGATAAATATGCCAGAACATCCAATAGAAAAGATTTTGAACATGTCTATGAATAGTATTAAAGATATGGTTGATGTTAATACAATTGTAGGAGATGCAATACAAGCTTCTAACAATACAGTTATTATACCAATTTCAAAGGTTTCCTTTGGGTTTGCATCAGGAGGGAGTGAATTTAAAGGAGAAGCTATAGACGAATATAATAAAAAAGATAAAGATGAACAAATTCAATATAGGTTGCCATTTGGTGGCGGCTCTGGAGCAGGTATTTCTATAAATCCAATTGCTTTTTTAGTAGTACAACCAGATGTAGTAAAATTGCTTCCAGTAGATCATTCTAATCCAATAGATAAAATTTTAGATTATATGCCAGATTTAATAGAAAAGGCAAATTGTGCTATGAATAAGTGCATACAAAATAAAAAAGAATTAAGAGAAAAAGTTGTAAATAATATGAAAAAGAAATGTGAAGAAAATAAGCCATAAAAAATGTGTCAGAGGAACAGGAGAATTTTAACACACCTTTTTATACTATTTTAGCTTGTTAAAATTCTGCCTTACTAAGACACATTATAAATTATATATGTCGAGGACATAGTTTGTTTAAGCAACAATTAGAACAATCTGGATTTCTTGCTTTGCATGTATATCTTCCATGCCATATAAATAAATGATTTACATCTTTATAATCCTTAGGGTCAATTTGTTTTAATAAATCTTGTTCAATTTTCAAAGGATCTTTTTCTTTTGATAGACCAAGTCTGTTGGAAATTCTTTTACAATGAGTATCTACAGCAATGCCCTGAGGTTTAGAAAACACTTCAAGCATTATAACATTAGCACTTTTTCTGCCTATTCCGGCAAGTGAAGTTAGCTCTTCCATAGTTTCAGGAACTTTACCATTAAAATCATTTAAAATCTGATTAGCACATTTTTTTAT
>CAYTEX010000154.1:0-2540 GCA_964437015.1 uncultured Clostridium sp.
ATGAAGTTGCACAAGGATATAAAGATGTTAAAGATTTAACATGTATTGCAAAATTTAAAGTTTTAGATAAAGAAAATACATATATTTTAGCATGGACAACAACACCATGGACACTTCCATCAAATCTAGCTCTTTGTGTAAATAAATCATATACTTATGCAGAATACAAAGTAAATATTGGTTCAGAAGAAGAACCTAAATTTGAAAATTATATTTTAGCAAAAGATTTAGCACCAACTGTTTTAAAAGATAAAGAATATGAATTAGTTAAAGAATTTAAAGGAGAAGAATTACTAGGAACTAAATATGAGCAATTAATACCATTTTGTAAACCTGATGGAAAAGCATTTGTTGTATTACATGGTGACTATGTAACATTAGAAGATGGTACAGGAATAGTTCACTTAGCACCAGCTTATGGTGAAGATGATAGTTTAGTTTGTAAACAAAATGATATAGCTTTTGTAAATTTAGTTGATAAATCTGGTAAATTTGTAGATGATGTTGAACCTTGGAAAGGTAGATTTGTTAGAGATTGTAATGAAGATATTTGTAAATGGCTTGCTGAACAAAATAAACTATTTAGCAAGGAAAAACATTTACACTCATACCCACATTGTTGGAGATGTGATACACCTCTTCTTTATTATCCAAAAGAGAGTTGGTTTGTTAAAATGTCTGCATTACGAAATGAACTTGTAGATAACAATAATAAAGTAGGATGGTATCCAGATACAATTCGTACAGGTAGATTTGGAAAATTCTTAGAAAATGTTATCGACTGGGGAATTTCAAGAGATAGGTATTGGGGAACACCACTTCCAGTTTGGAAATGTGATTGTGGTCATTTAGAATGTATAGGGTCAATTGAAGAGCTTAAAGAAAAAGCAGTAGATTGTCCAGATGATATTGAATTACATAAACCATATATAGATAAAGTACACTTAAAGTGCTCAGAATGTGGAAAAGAAATGACAAGATTTAAAGAGGTTATAGATTGCTGGTTTGACTCTGGCTCTATGCCTTATGCACAACATCATTACCCATTTGAAAACAAAGAAGAATTTGAAAAACAATTCCCAGCTGGATTCATTTCAGAAGCTGTTGACCAAACTAGAGGATGGTTTTACACATTAACAGCTTTAGGAACAGCTTTATTTGGAAGAACTCCATTTGAGAACTGTATAGTACTTGGACATGTATTAGACGAAAAAGGTCAAAAAATGTCGAAATCTAAGAAAAATGGTGTTGATCCACTTGTTTTATTAGAAACAGTTGGAGCAGATGCTACACGTTGGCATTTCTATACTGCAGCAGCTCCTTGGCTTCCTAAACGTCTTGGAATTAAAAGTGTTCAAGAAACTCAAAGAGGATTTCTAGCTACACTATGGAATGTATATTCATTCTATGTTTTATATGCTGAAATAGATAAATTTAATCCATTAGAATATAAAGATTTTGTATCAGATAATATAATGGATAAATGGATTATTTCAAAACTTAATACTTTAATAAAAGAAGTTGATGAAAAAATTGACAAATATGATATAACAAGTGCAGCAATACAAATTGGTGAGTTTACAGATAGTTTATCAAATTGGTATGTAAGAAGAAATAGAGAAAGATTTTGGGGAACAGAACTTACAGATGATAAAATTGGGGCATATGTTACTCTTTATGAAGTATTAGTTAAACTAATAAAAGTTTCTGCACCTTTTGTACCATTTATGACTGATGAAATATATCAAAATATAGTTGTAAATATAGATAAAGATGCTAAAGAAAGTGTTCATTTATGTTTATGGCCAGAATATGACGCATCAAAAGTTGATAAAAAATTAGAGCAAGAAATGGATTTAGCATATTTAATAGTTAAACTTGGTAGAAGTGCAAGAAACTCAGTAAATATCAAAAACAGACAACCACTTTCTGAAATGCTAATATCTGTAAAAGACTTACCAGAATACTATTCTGATATAGTAAAAGATGAGTTAAATGTTAAAAAAGTCGAACTTGGAGCAGATATGAAAGAGTTTGTATCTTTCGAAATAAAACCAAATTTGCCAGTTCTTGGACGTGAATATGGAAAATTAATTCCAAAAATTAAAGAAAAAATAGCTGAATTTAATCAAATGGAACTTGCAACTAAAGTTCAAGCAGGAGGAACAGAATATATTGAAATTGATGAAAATCAAATAGAACTTTCAAGCGAGAATTTGCTTGTTACAATGCAAGGAAAAGATGGATTTGCATTTGCTGGAAATGGAGAAATTGGAGTTGTAATAGAAACAGAAATTACTCCAGAGCTAAGAGAAGAAGGCTATTTAAGAGAAATTTTATCAAAAGTTCAAAATATGAGAAAAGACAGTGGGTTCGAAGTAATGGATAATATCAATTTATATGTTTCAGGAAATGAAATGCTAGAAAAGATTGTTAAAAAATTTGAAGATACAATAAAACATGATACACTTGCTAAAAATGTATATTATAATGAACAAAACAAAGAATATCAAGATACTCCAATAAATGGAGAAAACTTG
>CAYTEX010000154.1:2550-3231 GCA_964437015.1 uncultured Clostridium sp.
AATAAAGAATAGAACAAGATGAGAAAAATGTATATTAATGAAATCTAGATAGAATAATTTTTAAATTTAAGTTTTTTTTAAGAAAACTCCTCTATAATAAATAGAAAAGAAAGGAGGAATTTTTATGAAAGATAAAATTTTAACTTTAATAATAGGGGTTTTAATAGGTGCTATTTTAACGGCAGGAGGATTTTTAATTTACAATAGTGTAAAGGGAAATCTTTCAAATAATGAAATGAACCAAAGACCTATGATGAACAAAGGCGAGAGACCTGAAATTCCAAAAGAAGGACAAAATCCAAATGGAGAAATGCCAGACGGGGAAGCAAATTTTACACCAGGTGAAAACCAGGAACAAGAAAACACCAAAATGCAAAATAATGGACAAAAAAGAAAAGAAACACGTTCTGAAAAAGTAGAAGAAGATAGCACTTCTACTCAAAACTCCTCTACATAAAACAATGCATAATTTTTTTCAAAAAAAACTTGACAAAATATAAATAGTTGTGCTATTATATATTTTGTCATTTGTTTTATATATTTGTAGACGCGGATGTGGCGGAACTGGTAGACGCGCTGGTCTTAGGAACCAGTGCCTGTGCGTGGGGGTTCGAGTCCCTTCATCCGCACCAATGACGTATCTGTTCGAACTAACAGATAGATTAAAAATCATTCAAGTAG
>CAYTEX010000155.1:0-3211 GCA_964437015.1 uncultured Clostridium sp.
AATATTTAAACTTCATCGTAAATATTCTTTTATAGGAGGATTTTTATGAAGTTTTTTAAGTCTAAAAAAAGATATTTACTTATAGGTTTATTATGTATTATTTGTTTAACAGTAATTATGAAGTTTACAACTTCTTTTGGTATGCAGAATTATTATAATACTGGATTTACAACTGGATTAGTTACTGCAACTACATTAAATGTAAGGTCTGGGCCAGGAATATCATATAAAACAATTGCAACTGTAAAGAAAAATGAATATATAAGGGTATTTGCAGGAGTAGGGGATTGGTATATAGTCCAAGTGGAAGGAGATTATGTAGGTGCTGTTAGTAAAAAGTATATTAAACCAATTTACCCAAACACTTCAAGTTCAAATTCAAAGCCTAATCAAAACTCTTTAGGTGGAATTAATGCAACATTTGATTTAACGAGTGATGAAAAGGAAGTCTTTAATTTAATAAATACTCAAAGAACTAATAATGGTTTAGCTGCTTTAAAAATTGATAATGAAGTTCAAAAGGTTGCAAGAATAAAAGCTCAAGATATGGTTAATAATAATTATTTTTCACATACTTCTCCAACTTATGGCTCTCCTTTTGATATGCTTAAAAATTTTAAGGTAAGTTACAATTATGCAGGAGAAAATATTGCCGGGAATTCTTCTAATTCTGGTGCAGTAAATGCTTGGATGAATTCGCCTGGACATAAGGCAAATATTTTAAATAGTAGCTTTAATTTTACTGGAATTGGCGTTGTGTCTAGTCCTAGATATGGTAAGATTTTTGTTCAAATGTTCATAGGAAAGTAGGTTGAAAAATAATTACAATATTGAGTATTTATTGAAAATGTGTTAAAATTTGAATAAGTTTATTATTAAAAGAGGCATTAAAAATGGATGAATTAAATTTTTATAAGGATCTATTATTAAAGGATTATGATGAAAATATTACAAATAAAATTTTAAATGGAATGAAAGCAAATAAAAAAGTGTCTTTAAGAGTTAATACTTTAAAGGCATCTGTTGAAGAAATATTAGATGTATTTTATAATATAAATATTAAATTTAAACAAGTTGATTGGTATAAAGATGCTTTTGTTATTGAAAATGTGAAAGAAGAAGATTTACAAAAACTAGAAATTTATAAACAAGGAAAAATTTATTTACAAAGCTTATCTTCAATGTTACCACCAATTGTTTTAAATCCAAAAGAAAATGAAAATATTTTAGATATGTGTGCTGCACCTGGAGGAAAGACAACTCAAATGGCATGTCTTTCAAATAATAAAGCTCATATTACTGCTGTTGAAAGAAATAGAATAAGAGCAGAAAAGCTAAAGTATAATCTACAAAAACAAGGAGCAGGAACTGTTAATGTAATGATTGATGATGCAAGAAATCTAAGCGACTTTTTTAAATTTGATAAAATCTTACTTGATGCGCCTTGTTCTGGAAGCGGAACAGATAATGTTTTTAAAAAGAATTATACAAAAGAATTAATTCAAAAATCAGTTAAAACACAAGAGGTTTTATTAAAAAAAGCATTAAAACTATTAAAACAGGGGGGAGAATTAATATATTCAACTTGTTCAATTTTAAAAGATGAGAATGAAAATATATTGGAAAAATGCTTGAAAAATACAGATTATAAATTAGAAAAAATTGAGATTTCAAATGATATTGAACTTTTACCGTCTAAATTTGAAGAAGTAAAAACAATTGCTCCAAATGAATATTTTGAAGGATTTTTTGTTGCAAAAATAAGAAAAAGGGAGGTATAGAGCCTCCCCGAATTTTAGATTAGATTATTTGTTGAAGTATATATACTTCAACACAGAAATATCCGAAGTTTTCTCACGCAGTAGCTTATTCCAAATTCTTCAAGAATTTTTTTTTCTTTTTTTGTGGGGCGCTTAAGCGGAATATAATCTTTGAATTCTCTCTTTTTGGCCCGATGAAGCTGTCTTAACAGAGGATATTTACTTTGATCTTCGCAAGTAAATACACGAGTATGAACGTATATTATCTCGTCTTCTGTCCGAAACTTTTCTTTAATTTGTTCGGCCTGAGTTTGATTTACAGTCCAAACTACAACCTTTTTTCCTTTGGCTCGTTCTTGATTGAGCAGTTCTACTACAGAGGGTTCTGAAATCGTCTTCATAATATCTCCAATCTATTTATGCAAGGTTTATAAGCTGTGAACATAATACCATAAAGACTAAAAGTAATCAATACTTTAAATAAAAAATTTAAAGTTTTTATTGATTAGTATATTTTTGTTTTAATGTACTAATTTTTGCTTGCTCAGCTACATCTGTTTTATACCATCCTTTTTCTGCCATTAAGTTATAAAGCTTATTTTGAATATCTAAAGATGTATTTAAAGCCTCTTTAAAAGCTGTGTGAACTTCTGCAGTTGTAGATTCTAATGTTCCGTGAAGGTATAAATCACATACACCTTTTATTATTAATAATTCTTTTTCTAATAAATCTCTGTCTTCCATTTAATTTAAATCCTTTCTTATAATAAATTTAAAAATTTGTTAAAAAGATCATTGTGTAATGTTTCTAGTTCTTTTATATATGAAGAAAGAGAAACATCTTTTAAATCATTAGATGTTTTGCATGAACAATTTTTCATAATTGCTTCATGACCTAAAGCATCTTCAACATATAATAACTCTTTACATGTCATTTTTATCACCACCTAGATAAAGTATGTACAAAAAAAGATGATTATATACAAAAATAATATAAAGAATAAATATACTATTTTTAATCACTTGGTGTCGAAATCGCACTCGGCTATGCCTCGTTTGTTCGGCTTACGCGTGATTTCAAAATAATATATTTATTCATATAATATATGTCATCTTCTAAATAAGTATTGGCTCAATTTGTTCTCCATCCAAAGCTGATTCTATTGTTTTTATAATATATTCAGGTTCAAAAACGATTGATCTTGGTTTAGTAATTGGGTTATCTTGCCTAAATGGGACAAAATAATAATTCTTTCTATTTATCAATTTTCCTATACTTACCAGATTTGCAGCTAAACCATTATTTGTAGATGGTGCAATTACAACTGGTAAGTTATTTCTTAAGTGAGATTTTACAGCCATTGTAGCTGGCGTATCTATAATATCACAAGCAAGTTTAGACATTGTATTTCCACTTGCTGGTGCAACTATCATAATATCAGTTAAATGTT
>CAYTEX010000156.1:0-3211 GCA_964437015.1 uncultured Clostridium sp.
AACTGATCAATTACTTCATGCATAAAAGATCCAGTATCAAGGTTTTTAATTTTTAATTCTTCTCTTTGTTTTAGCGTTAGAGAATATTGTAAAAAATACTCATATGGACATGATTTAAATGTTTCAAGTTTTGAAACACTTGTGGTTACTTTATTGCCATATAGTCTTTGAATATTTTCTTTTTTTATTTTTTCAGGTAATTTTAAAAATTTAATATATTCTAAATTGTTTTTTAATATTTTTTTATATTGATTGTTTTGGTTAAAATATTTGTATAGTAAAACTAAATTTTTTTCCTTTTTATCAGTACTACGATTTTTATCATTAAAATAGCTTATATTAAAAATTAAATTTTCATATAAATCTTTTTCTAAAAAATAATTATTATTTTCTTTTTGTAAAAGATCACTTTCTTCTTTTAATTTTTTTAATATCTTTTTTATTTTAAATATTAAATTTGATGCTCTTAGTGATTTCCCATCTGTATCTGACGATGTATATGATAAAAATAATTTTTCTTCAGCAGTTGTAAATGCTTTATAAATATTAAATTTGTCATCATACAAATTTTCTAGTGTTCCCTTTGCAAGTTCGATTCCTTTGTCTTTCAAATACCCTCTATCCGTATCATTAAAAAATCCTTCATCTTTATTTACACTTGGAAAAACTCCATCATTTAATCCTATTATAAATATAGCCTTTACTTTGTGTGATCTTGACCTTTCTGTATCCCCAACTATTACTTGATCTTGTGTTGCTGGAATCTTTCCAAGATCACTGTTTTTTAATCCAATTATAAATATTTTATAAAAATTATCTAATGTTGTTTTTTCATTTTTAAAAATATTTTTAATTTCTTTAAAAATATTAATAATAGTCTCATAACTTAATTTATATTCTTTTTCAATTTCAAAATTACTTTTTAGTATTTTTTCATTTAATTTTTTTTCTATATTTTCATTAATTAAAAATATATAAAATTCATTAATTATATTTTCTATATTTTGTTTTTTATTTAATTTATTTTCTAATGCTATTAAAGGATCAATTATTTTTTTTCTTAAACTATTTAAATAATCAATTTCTTCTTTATTCTGTTCATTCATTCCGTAGATAAAATCTTTTTTAAATTTATTATTTTTTATTCCATATTTAATTACATATTTTTCTAATTTAAAAATTTCATCCTCATCTAAATTTAAAAATGGATTTTTTATATAATTAAAAACAGATTCGTAAGAATAATTTTTTATTATTATTTCTAAAATACTTAAAATATACCTAACTAATATATTTTGGTTTAAATCTTTTTTTTCATCTATAAAAACTGGTATTTCATATTTTGAAAATATAGCTTTTATAAGTGCAGAATACGATGTTATATTTTTGGTAATTATAGAAATTTCATTATATTTATAATTATAATTTTTTATTAAATTAATTATATTTTTTGCCACATTTTCTATTTCTGAATATTTATTTTTTGCCAAAAATAATTTTATATTATTTATTTCTTTTTCATATTTTTCTTGTTTTTGATTAAATAAATTATTTTCTATAAATACTAATTCTTCGTTTTTAAATCTATATAATTTATTTAAATTAACCGTTTCTATTTTCTCATTTTCATTTAATATTTTTAATATTTTGTTTAATGTTTTTTTATTTGGATAAAATATGTCTATATCTGGATTTGTATTAAAATCCAGATTATCTGTACAAAATGTTATTGTTACTTCTTTTGAAATATTTATTAATTTTTTTATTATTGATAATTCTTGCTTAGTAAACCCTACAAATTCATCTATATAAATTAATGCATTATTAAAAAAATCAGTTTTTTCTATATTGTTTTCTAAGTTTGTTAATAAATCGGTTTCATCTATATATTTATTTTCAATGTTTAATTCAAATTTTTCATAAATTAAAATCATATCTTTTAATTTTATTTTTAAATAATTGTCCTCTATTTTTTCTAATTCTTCTTTTAAATCAGAAATTAATATTTTATTTTTTTTAAATTCTGAAATTGTTCTTATACACAAATCTATATTTTCATCTGATTTATTTAATAAAGTTAAATTATTTTTCTCTTTTTGCAAAATTGAATAAATGAGCATGGATTTTCCACATTTTGTTAAATTATTGTGGATTCCCCCAACCTCATTTAATACTCTATATGCCATTCTGTCAAAAGTAATTACTTCCGCATTTATTATGGATTTTTTATTTTCCATAAGTTTTTTCTCTGCCGTAAATGAAAATTGTTCTGGAGTTATTATATAAATTTTATTTTTCTCTCCAAAATTTATTTTATTATTTATTTCATCATATATAAATTTGCTTTTACCTGAGCCTGCTCTTCCGTATGCGATTCGAATTCCCATAATTAATCACCTATGGATGAATTATATAAACTTTATTATAAAAAGTCAATAATAATTCCCTATGAATTATTGTAAAAATAATCAATTATTCCATTATATATGCCCCAAGCAATTTTATTTTGATATTCGTCATCAAGTAACTTTTTTTCTTCCTCGGGATTAGATAAAAAACCACATTCTACAATAGTTATCGGTATTTCAACATGTTTTATTATATAAATATTGTCTATTGTTTTTGCTATTCTGTTGTTTTCTTTATCTATATTTTTGCTTAAATTTTCTTGAATTTGTTTTGCCAGTTTTGCACCTTCTTCATCTCCTTCTCTATAAAAAGTTTGCCATCCATCATACTGAGGTTGTGGAATTTTATTCAAGTGAATTGACACAAAAATGTCAGCATGTGATTCATTGCCTATTTTGACTCTATTATGAATATCAGAAATTTTCTTTTGTTTTAAAGTTTTACTATCCAAATCATATATGGCATTTTCATCTGATCTTGTAAGTATTACTGTAGACCCACTTTGTTCTAACAGATTTTGAAGCTTTAATGCAATTTTTAAGTTAGTTTCCGCTTCTGTAGTTCCATTTGAGCTTTCTGCGCCCTCATCTGGTATTCCGTGTCCGGCATCTATTACAACTGTTTTACCCGATACCGGAGTACTTGTAGTTGTTATTGTATTGCCTTTACTTTTTTCTGTATTATTTTCTATACTAAATGAGAAAGCAAGTAATGCAATGATTATCGAAAACAAAATAATTTCTATTCTTTTTTTATTAATAATTATCATAAAACACTCCTTTTTTTATAATTATTAAATTTA
>CAYTEX010000157.1:0-3207 GCA_964437015.1 uncultured Clostridium sp.
AATCGTTTTCTAGATTATGACGGATTAGAAGGATATAAAAAATTATTTAAATAATTTTTTACTTATAAATATAATTTTACAATTACAAAATAAGAGGTAGAAAATCCCACCTCTTATTTTTATTGTATCAATATTCAGAATATGAAAGTTTAACTAGTATACTTCATTTTCCTCTACAATTGTATTATTGTTTACTTCATTTGTTGTGTTTTCTTTTCTATCTTCTTCTAACTGTCTTTCCAACGCATTTATAAGTTCTTGTAGTTTTTGTATATCACTACCCATTAGCTCCCAGTTGCTGCTTTTTAATGAATCTTTGAGATTTCCATTTGCCTTAATTATAGAATCCAATAATCCATCCAAGTCTTCAGTTGTTTCCAAATCTATATTTGCAGCATATTGAGAAATTAAATTCTCTATTGCTTCTTGTAAATTATTTCCTATTGTAAGTTTATTACCTGATGCCACTATTACTTTTTTTAAAACTGGTAAATTACTTTCATTTATAAGAGTCTGATATATTGGTTCTATATAAATAATTGTATTTCCTACAGGAATTATTATCATTTCTTTTGTGACTTTTGCTCCTGTTACATTAAGACTATTTATCTGATTTTGAATGTTTTCATCTAATGAAATTTGAGTATCTAACTGAGTTGGCCCCAAAATACTTGTATCAGATTTAAGAGTTCTTAATGATAATTTATTTTTTCCATGGTCAACTGTTCCAATCAAATATGAGCTTATACTTTGTTTGTTTTTTGGAGAATAAAATTGAATAAGACCTATTTTTTCTCCCTCTTCACTATTTACCATAGTATAATATGCTTCCAAAGTATTTTTTTGTTTATTATTTGATTGATTGTTTTTATATATTGATTTCTCCCATGTATCATCACTTCTATAAAGGACGTCTGCTTTTGTATTATGATATTCTTCTAAAAGCTCACTCTGAACTTTATATAAAAACTCTGGATAAATAAATTGCTCTTGTATAATTTCCGGAATATTTTCATTTAAATCTTGAAATAGTTTTGGATATACTTTTCTATATGCCATTGCAATAGCATCTGTCCTATCTGTTATATAAAATTTCATTTCACCAGTATAAGCATTTATAATCACTTTTATTGAATTTCTTATATAATTTATCCCTTTCTTTTGATTGTCATATTGAATTTCTGTATATGTAGAATATGGATAACTACTTGAAATTGTATATGCATCTATAATCCAATAAATATTTCCTTCATTATCAACTACTGTATATGGATTACTATCGTATACTACATTTGGAAGTGCTAGTTTTGCCCTTTTTATAACGTTCCTATTAATTAAAACTTTGCTATCTTTTGTTATAGATTCTGAAAAAGCTAAATTAATATTTTTTTCTTTTATGCCTAAAATTAATCTATCTATAAAATTAAGCTTAAGACCAGAATTACCTTCATAAGTTGTTTCATATTCTTGATCATTATCTGAATAATCAAACTCTTTCTTATCTTTTGTATTAGTTATAACTGTTCCATTTGTTTCTAGTCCATAATAAATTTGTGGTTTGGCTATTGAAATTTTCGCATCTTCCCCAGCTATATCATTTTGGACATATTCAATTTTTCCATCTTTTGTATAACTGGTTGCTTCTGTAAAAATTAATCCATATCCATGTGTATATTCATAAGTTTTACTATTATAAGTTCTCTTATTATTTACTATTTCTCTAGGCGAAACATATACTAATTTTTTTATTCCATCTATATTATAACTTGAAAGCTTTGCTGTTTTATATGTATAGTAGCCCGTTCCAGTTTGATTTTCATTTAGATAATCCAAAACAATATTTTTATCAACAATAACGGCACTATTTATAATGCTTTCATTCTCTTGAACTTCTTCTACCGAGATAGTTCCTGTATAGTTTATACTTTCAATATTGCAGTCTATGGAATAAGCTTTTTTAGTCGACTTTATATTTGCTTCTATATATTTTTTTTCTTTATCAAATTCGTTTGGATGAACAAACGCAAAATCAAATGTAACCATTACAACAAAAAGTATAACTAAATAAATCGGAACTATTGCTAGATCTTTTAAAACTTTGGTTTGCTTTCCAGTTCTAAGACTATGTAATGCTTTAAATACGGCAAACAGAAGGATAACAGCAAGAATGTTATATCCCCAATATTTTATTGTTCTATCCACAATTCCTGCACCTGCAAGCTTTATGTTATTATCTGTTGTTAAAAAATTGTCAAATACTATGTCTAATGAACATACTAAAATAAAAATAGAAAGACACATTGCTATAAGTTTAATATTTCTGTATATAGTTTTCATCATTGGGCTATTTTTTAGTGTTTCTTTGTCTATTCCATCAAAGTATTTATTAAAAACCACAACATAATATCCAAAAGAATATATAATTACTGCAATTAAAACACATATTAAATATATAATACTCATTTTTATTAATGGTTCAACAAACATAAAAAATGAAATATCAAGTCCAAAAATTGGGTCAAATACTCCTACTGCAGTATTACTAATAAGAAGTATAATATTAGGTGTAAATATTTTTGCTATAATTAAACTTTCTAAACTTGCAACAACCAAAGCTATAGATTTATTTGGTAATCTTGGTATTTCTTTTTTTTCTTGTTCAAAAAATGTTCTTAATCCTTTTTTTATTCTTCTTCCAGAAAAATACATTATAAAAAATACTATGATAAAGTTGAATATCATTACATTATATCTGTATTTTTCTTTTGTTAAAAATGTTTGTAAATAATTGTCTCCTAATTCCTTGAATTCAAGATAATTTCCTCTATAACTTACATATGCTGTAATTACAAATGCAATTAGAAAAATAGTAACAATTAATCTACGAATCGTAAATATTTTCTTTTTTTCCAATTTTCTATTCCTTTCCTTATATTATTGCTTTTGCAAAATCTTTACTATTAAAGATTTCCATGTCATCTATTTGCTCACCTACTCCAATAAATTTTACTGGAATTTTGTTTTCTTCTACAATTCCGCAAACTACTCCACCTTTGCTAGTTCCATCAAGTTTTGTTAAAACTAAACCTGTAACATCTGTTTCTTGTTTAAATGCTTTAACTTGGTTTATTGCATTTTGACCAGTAGTACTATCAATTACTAAAAGTACTTCTTGAGATAAATCCCCCATTTCTTTTGTTATTACTT
>CAYTEX010000158.1:0-3180 GCA_964437015.1 uncultured Clostridium sp.
ATTTTTGTTTCAATATTAGATAGTACGTTGTTTATAATATTTAAATAATGATTTGACATACTTTCTATAAAATCATTTTCAAATAAGGTTGTTGAATACTCAAATGTAAGATTAAATTTTTCATTATTTGGAATAATTTCAACTGATAAATCGAATTTTGATATACCTATATCGTATGAAGTATAATATTCGGCTTTAGAATCATCCAGTATAATTTCTTTATATCCATTATTTTGGTATGTAAATAGGGTATCAAACAAAGGATTTCTGCTAGTATCTCTTGTAATATTTAAATCTTTAACAAGTTCATCAAAAGGATAAGTTTGATGCTTAAAAGCATTAAGTAAACTCTCTTTTATGTTTAATGCAAAACTTTTAAAAGAACTTGTTACATCAATTTTATTTCTTAAAGCAAGTGTATTTACAAACATACCTATTATGTTATATGTTTCAGCTAAATCTCTTCCAACGATTGGAGAGCCAACTACAATATCCTCTTGTGAAGTATATTTTGAAAGTAAAATATAATAACAAGATAGTAAGAACATATATGGTGTGATTTCAAGCGAATCACATAAATTTTTTATTTTTTTAGATGTTTGAGCATCTATTAAAGAGTGAATCTTCTTACCAGTAAAAGTTCTAACAGAAGGTCTAGAAAATTGTGTTGGCATATTTAATACTGGAATTTCATCTTTAAATTGATTAATCCAGTAGTTCTTCGCATCTTCAAATTGGTGAGTGTTTAATTTTTCATTTTCATAAGCTGCAAAATCTTTGTATGTTATTTTTAAAGCTGGTAATGAGATATTATTATATAATTTTATCAGTTCATCTGCAAAAATAGATAAAGATGCTCCATCAGAAATAATGTGATGCATATCAAAAAGTATGGCAGTTTTATTATTTGTAAATTTTAAATATTTTACCCTAAATAATGGAGCTTTTGATAAGTCAAATGGCTTAACAAAATCTTTAAAAATAGAGTCAATATTTTCAAAATTTACATCATCTTGTATATCTAATTTAAAATCAATATCGTCTTTAATTTTTTGAATTACATTTTCATTTTCTATTTCAAAATATGTGCGTAATGACTCTTGACGTTGAATTACAGTATAAATACACTGTCCTAATTTTTTCAAATCAAGTTCTTTTTCAAATATAATTCCGCCAGGAACATTATAAAGGATTGAATTTGTTCCATCCATCTGACTAGCAAAATATATTCTTTTCTGTGCTGATGAAGCTTTATAAGAGTTTGATTTAGAAACAGGTTTTATAGTAATTTGTGAGGTCAAAGAATGACTTGCAATTAAGTCAGATAAATCACATATTTTAGAAGTATTTAAAATATCTTTAACATATATCTGAACATTGAATTCTCGTTGAATGTATGATGATAAAGTAATTGCAGATAATGAATCTCCGCCAAGTTCAAGAAAATCATCATTTATAGAAATGGTGTTTATATGTAAAATATTTTTTAAAATTTCTATTAATTTGATATCATATTCATTTCTTGCATTTTTAGAAATAGTTTCTTTTTTAATATAATTAATTTTTGATAAAGTCTTACGATCAATTTTACCATTAGGGGTATAAGGCAATTCTTTCATTTGTATAAAATATTTTGGAATCATATATTTTGGTAAAAATTGTTCCAAATATTTTTCAATATCCTTAATATTTACATCAATATCAGATGTAAAGTATGCACATAAATAATCATGCAAATTATCTGATTTTTTAATAACTGCACAAGAATTTATATAAGAAAGCGAGTTTATTTTATTTTCGATTTCACCAAGCTCAATTCTTAAACCTCTTAATTTTACTTGATGATCAGATCTTCCAAGACAAATAATGTCACCATTTGCATTAAAATAGCCGATATCACCTGTTTTATACATAATTGAGTTTTTAACAAATGGATTATTAATAAAAGATTTATCTGTTAATTCTTTATTGTTTAAATAACCTTTTCCAACTCCATCTCCAGAAATATATAGTTCTCCACTTATACCAATAGGAAGAACATTAAGATGAGAATCTAATATATAAATTTGGGTGTTATCTAAAGGCTTACCAATAGTTATTTTATTAGTATTCATTTTTGTTAATGTTGAAAATACAGTTGTTTCACTTGGACCATATCCGTTATATATTGTGGCACCACATAAATTTGATAAATCTTGTACTAATTTTAGAGGTAACTGTTCACCAGCAAGTGTTATATAATCTAAGTTAGATAAATATGGCATTTCTTCTTTGTTATTTACAAAAATTTGCATTCTTGATGGTGTAGATTGTATTATTTTAACATTATATTTTTTTATGAAATTGCTTAGTAAATTAGGTGAATTCTGTTCGTTTTCGTTTGCAATTATAAGCTTTAAACCTCTTTGTAAAGATATTAATGTTTCAAAAATAAAGATGTCAAAACTTACTGTGGTTATTGAAACTATAGCCATGTTATTTGGCTGCTTTAAGTATTCAATATAATGATTACAGTAATTAGTAAGGTTTGATAAAGCTTTATGGTTAAGAACAACCCCTTTAGGATTTCCTGTAGAACCAGATGTAAAAATCACATAAGACGTATCATCACCTTTATTTATATGCTCTAGGTTATTGGAATTTTGATTATAAATTTCAGTGTTTTGTAAATCAACTAATATTTTATTTTCAAAATCAACTTTATCTTTTAATTTTTCTTGAGTCAATAATATTTTAGCATTACTGTTTTTTAGCATATAATCTATTCTGTCTTTAGGAAATGTTGGATCAATTGGAATATATGCTGCTCCAGATTTAAGAACAGCTAAAATAGATATAATCATTTCAAGAGAACGATTACACATAAGTCCAACTAAATCATTTCTACTTATATTTTCTTTAGCTCTTAAATAATAAGCTAAAGAATTAGACTTTTCATTTAATTCTCTATAAGTAAGTTTTTTATCTTCAAAAACAATTGCAATTCTATCTGGGGTTTTATTAACTTGTTCTTCAAATAAATCAACTATAGTTTTATTTTTATTGTAATTTACAGAAGTTTCATTAAAAGTATATAATAAGTTATTCTTTTCTTCATCAGTCACAATTTCAATATTATTTACAGAAATATCTTTATTACTTAAAACTTGATTTATCATACAAACAATACGAGCGTGTAAA
>CAYTEX010000159.1:0-3173 GCA_964437015.1 uncultured Clostridium sp.
AAAAGCATTTTTTATAGTTTTAAACAACTAAATCACCTCTGCCTTTCCGCCAAGTTTTTCTATTGTTTCCTTAGCTTTTGCAGTAAATCTAACAGCTTTAACATTTAATTTCTTTTCTAATTTTCCTGTTGCTAAAACTACAATACCATCTTGTATTTTACCAATTATTCCTTCTTCAAGTAATGTTTCTGCTGTTACATCAGTAGCTTTGCTCTTATTTAACATAGTTAATGTTACTTCTGTATAATTTTTAGCAAAAATATTTGTGAATCCTCTTTTTGGTAATCTTCTATATAATGGAGTTTGACCACCTTCAAAACCACGTCTTACTCCTCCACCAGTTCTAGCTTTTTGTCCTTTTTGTCCTCTTCCTGATGTTTTTCCAAGACCTGAACCGATTCCTCTTCCAACTCTTTTAGATTTTTCTTTTTTCATTGCTGGTTTTAAGTCTTCTATTTTCATTTTGGGTTTGCACCTCCTTATTCTTTTTATTGATTTTTTAAATTACATTATATCTTCTGGTTTTTTTCCTCTTTTTGCTGCAACAGATTCAACTGTTTGCATAGCTTTTAATCCTTCTATTGTTGCATATACAACATTTCTAGGATTATTTGTACCAATTATTTTTGTACGAATGTTTTGATATCCTGCAAGTTCTAATACAGGTCTAACACTACCTCCAGCTATAATTCCTGTACCAAGTGCTGCAGGTTTTAACATTACTTTTGCACTATCAAATCTTCCAACATATTCATGTGGGATAGTTGTTTCAACAATTGGAACTTCTATTAAGTTCTTTTTAGCGTCTTGAATGGCTTTTTTAATAGCTTCTGGAACTTCAGCTGCTTTACCATTTCCAACACCTACATGACCATTTCCATCTCCAACAACAACTACTGCTGAAAATCTCATATGTCTACCACCCTTAACAACTTTTGTAACTCTGTTAAGTGCAACAACTTTTTCTTTTAATTCATTTTCTTGTCTTTCTTCCATCTGGATTTTACTTCCCTCCTTCTTTATTATCTTTCAATTTCCGTTTTTTCACGTTTTTCGGCTTCTTGATAATATGTCTCTAATATACTTAATAATTCTTCTTTTATCTGTTCTTCATTGATTTCAGGATTACTAAATAGTTTTTTTATAAAATTATCTAATTTAGTGCCAGTTTTATATCCATCAATTTTAGTTTTAATTTCCACTATTTCAGGTAAACCAAATTTATTATCTTTTATACGATCCATAATTTCCCTTATATCTGCAGATTCTATAATGCTATCAGCATATATTTTCAAATTATCTACTGCTCTAATATATGAATTTTTTGGATATCGACATCGTGTACCTTTTATCATTTTAAGATATTCTTCAAATCTGTAATTCATATAATTTACTCCTTAAAACCAATTTAAATCTCTTAATATTATTTTCCTAAGTATTTTAGAATTTTAGTCCGCCTTCTCTTGCAGCTTCTGCAAGTTCTTTTACTACTCCGTGATATATGTATCCACCACGATCAAAAACTACGTCTTTTATATTCTTTTCTGTAGCTCTTTTTGCAATTAATGTTCCAACTTCTTTTGCAGCAACTTTATTTGCATGTTTTTCTTTTACCTCTTTATCAAGAGTTGAAGCAGAACAAAGAGTATTTCCAGCTACATCATCTATAATTTGAACTGTAATATTTGAATTACTTTTGAATACACATAGTCTTGGTCTTTCTGGAGTTCCAGAAATTTTATTTCTAACCCTTTTATGACGTCTTATTCTTTCAAATTTTCTATCAACTTGTGAAATCATTATATCTCTCCTTTCCGAATTTTTATTATCACAATTACAATTTTAATCAAAAACGAGTATTGCAAGGCAAAATTTTATGAAAAAACCGGAGCATACTTTGTGTATGTGAGGATTTTTGAATAAAATTTTAACAACGCAAGACGAAGTTTTTCATTAAAATTATTTACCAGTTTTACCAACTTTACGTCTAATAGTCTCATCAGCATACTTAATACCTTTACCTCTATATACCTCTGGTGGTCTTTTGGTTCTAATTTCTGCAGCGACTTGACCAACTAATTCTTTATCAATACCTTTTACAATAATAGTATTACCATTTTGAACATCAAAAGAAATTCCTTGAGGTGCTTCAAAAAGTACTGGATGTGAGTATCCTAAAGTTAAGTTCAAGTTATTTCCTTGTTTTTGAACTCTATAACCAACACCATTTATTTGAAGTTCTTTAGTAAATTCATTTTGTACACCTAAAATCATATTATTTATTAAAGATCTAGTTAAACCATGTAATTCTTTGCTTTTCTTAGCATCAGAATCTCTTGAAATAGTAAGAATATCACCTTCTAATTTCATAGAAATTTGTTGTTCAACATCTCTTTCTAAAGTTCCTTTTGGTCCTTTTACAGAAATATGATTTCCATCTATTTTAACTTCTACACCAGCAGGTACATTGATTGGCTTATTTCCTATTCTTGACATTTTCCTTCTCCTTTCGGTTTTAATTAAATTCTATTACCATACATAAGCTAAAACTTCTCCACCAATACCTTCTTCTCTTGCTTGTTTGTCAGTCATAATGCCTTTTGATGTTGAAATTATAGCAATTCCTAAACCATTTAGAACTTTAGGTAATTCATCTTTACCAGCATATACTTTAAGTCCTGGTTTGCTTATTCTTTTTAATCCATCAATTACTCTTGTTCCTTTTTCATCATATTTAAGAGTAATTCTTATAACGCCTTGTGTATTAACGTCTTTTATTTCTTCATAAGACTTTATATATCCTTCTTTAAACAATATATCAGCTATAGCTAGTTTCATCTTTGATGCTGGTACATCTACAGTTTTATGCTTAGAAGTATTTGCATTTCTTATTCTTGTTAGCATGTCTGCTATTGGATCTGTAATATTCAATTTATACTTACCTCCTTTTATCTAATTTAATTAAATAATTTGTTTTTATTACCAACTTGCTTTTTTTACTCCAGGTATCTCACCCTTATGAGCTAATTCTCTAAAGCAAATACGGCAAATTCCATATTTTCTAATATATGCATGTGGCCTACCACAAATTTTACATCTATTATATTCTCTTGTTTTATATTTTTGTGGTTTTTGTTGTTTAACTTTCATTGACATTTTTGCCATTGAACAAT
>CAYTEX010000160.1:0-3131 GCA_964437015.1 uncultured Clostridium sp.
ATGGTTTTATACTTTTTCTGCTATTAATTGAATAATGTTCTTTAAGAGTCATTACCATCTCTCTCCTTTCATTTTTACTATAAAACAGCTTTTATAAAGTTCCAGTTGCATCAAGATATACTGCATACTATTTTACAAGTAAAATTATATCAAAGTAAAAGATATTTTTCAACGCCCTTTAATTTCCAATTCTCTTATATCTCTGATATTTTGCTCAACTCCCGGTATATTAAATTTGCATTACATTTTCATTACAGTAATATTACAGTTTTCTGTGATTTAAAATAAAAAATAAGAATATAAAAAAAATATTTTAGGCTATTTTTATTAACCTAAAATATTACTTTTAAATATGTTGTAGCACTCTTATTTTAACCGGAATTTCAATTGATTCTGCATTGATACCTATTTGTGTGTCTTCTATATCATTTTCATTCCATATAAGTTCTAATAACACTTTTTCTGTTTTTCCTGCTTTTACTCTTTCTATTTTTTTTGTAAATACATTTTCATAATCAAATTTTGTATTAAGTGAAAATGCTTTATTAAGCTTTGAATCATCAACTTCCACTTCTATATCTACAAAGCCATCTATTTTTTCAAGATTAACATCTATATCATCAGTTGCTTTTATACCTGGTGCTATTTTTCCATGTACTACATATTTATTTTTTTGAACTTCTAATTTTATCTTTCGTGTATCATTTATTTCTTTAGCATCATTAGTAATTGTTACACCCCAATCATCTGCTACCTCATGTTTTTTTTGCATATATATTTTTTAATGTTGCAAAAGAGATAAGTAAAGCAATGATCGTAATAACAAATACTTTTGTTTTACTTTTTTGCATTTGATACACCTCTTTTTAAAATTACATAATTATTATACTGTATTATGTCTACTTTGTCAAGAGAATATACCCAAATACAAAAATACACCGACATTTAAAAAGTCAGTGTATTTTTAAAATCAAATTAACCTATGCGCCTATATGTTGTTGAACAGTTAATGTAACAGGTATTGTTAATGTTCCACCTGCTATTCCTGTTGCTGTATCATCTGCATTGTTTTCATCATCATTTGTCCAAGTTAATGTTAAAGTAACTTTCTTTTTACCATTGCTTGATGTAAATGCTGAATTACTTACTAATGGGATTGTTGTAGTTGAACCTGGTGTTCCTCCTTCTACTGCTGATGTTAAAGCAATCTTGTCAGAACTTGGAAGGTTGGTTGGTGTTAGATTTCCAACTTTTGCTGTAAAATCAACTGCAACTTCTGTTCCTGTTAGGTCTAATACAATCTCAGCTACAGCAGTAACCGCAGGAGCTATTTTTTCTGGTACAACATTTGTATTTGATTGAACTGTAAATGTGATATCACGTGAAGTTGATGTTAATGCTGCACCACCATCATTAGGTTGCATTACAACTGCCCATTTAGCAATATCTACCTTTCCATCAGCTTTTCCTTCTGTTGAATATCTAGCATATGTACTACTTATTAAGTAAGCAACTAGTAAAAGTGCTATAGCAACATAGATAGCTCTTTTAGTTCTTGTTTTTCTTTCATTTCTTGCCATTGTTTTTCCCTCCTCTCATTTGTAAATTTTATATCTTTCAAACTGCATAATTAGTTTATTTTCTAATTATAACAATTTTAAAAACTTAATAACAATTTTTAGTTTTTTCCATATCTCTTTTGTCTAATCTTGCTGCTATATAGTAGGCAATTAACCCAATTAGTAAAACTATACCTATTAGAGTTAAAATTACATGCGGTTTTTGAATACTATAAATTATTATGCCTATATATGGTATTCTATAAATTATAATACCTTCAACTTGTGTGTCCCTTACGTATTTTGTATCTCCAACTTCATTACGGCTATTTTGCATTTCAAATTGTTTTCCTATATTATCTTCTGTTATATTGATAATTCTATGTATTGTTACTTTATTTGTGTTATTTCTAAAAACTATAAGATCATTTCGTTTAAGATTGTTTGTGTCCACATTATGTGTAAAAACTAAATCTCCATATTCAGTTTCTTGATCCATATTTTCGTCTAAGACAATAAACATTTTGTATCCAAAAATATCAGGTATTTTGTCAGGAGTAACTATTTTTTGCCATATAATCATTATAGACACAATAATTATAGGTATAATAATTGTATAAAATATTATATCTTCTAACAGTGTAGTATCTTTAACATTTTTAGTATTTTCAATAGTCTTATTCTCAAATTTCATAGTCCTTTCCTTTTTATTAAATGTTATTTCGTTATTTTAATTTTATTATATTTCGACTTTTTTTTCAACACCTCAAAAACCAACGATATGTATATATCCTTACAGGCGCAACATTTTTCTGTTTTATTACAAAAATATTATTTTTATATTACAGTTCTATTACAGTATTAATTCAGACAGATACGTTAATTGCTTTATTGTAAAAAACATGGGGTAACAACAGTACCGGTTCTTTTGTCCACATTTGTCCATTCGATTTCGTCATATAATAACCAAATAAGTGAATTTAATATAATTTATAAACTTATGTGACTATTTTAAAATAAAGAAACCAATATTTCTTGAAAATTATGTTAAATTGTAGTATAATACTTAATGATATAGGTATGTCCTGTGTCGATAATTCTTTTTCCACTAATTAGTGAGAGGAGCTTCCCCTAACTTTTTAGTTTTACATATTTGGTCATTAGCTACAATAAAAGTATAAAAGGAGGAAAAACTATGAGTTTGTTTGAAAAGAAGTACACAATTACAGGATGGAGAGGAGATAAACACTCGCTGACTGCCAAGAAGCTCTATAAACGGGTGATGAATGATAGCCAATCTGACTATAATTGGATTGCTTCGGCTACCGAACTTGTCAGAGTTTGCAATCAAGCAAATTTCCCTCAAAAGTATGCACAGGAAATTCAGATAGCTATTCTTAATTGCTTTGCAAATATGGAAAACAAAAAAGAAATTGGATCACATCAAGAGCCTACCGATGCAGATGCAGTTAATTTCTGTTATAATGCATTGGTTGATGTATCAGAAGAAGCTAACAAAGTACGCCAGAAGTATCTCAAAGCAGTCATCGAAGGCATCACAAGGTATCATTT
>CAYTEX010000161.1:0-3129 GCA_964437015.1 uncultured Clostridium sp.
TTCTACATCATCAAATTTTGTTCTAGAAAATTTTTCTAGAACAGAAATCTAATTTTAAATTTAAAAAAATAACTTACAAGCAGTTATAAACTATGGCAAAAATGGAGATAAAGCAGAAAATGGTATTTTAGTTTCAAGTGTAAATTGTTCCGTCGAAACAGCTTAGGAAGAAATGTCACTTACTAAAAAATTTTTTCATAAAGAAGATAATATATTAGGCTATCATATAATACAGTCTTTTAAAGGAAATGAAGTATCTCCAAAACTTGCAAATCAAATAGGAAAAGAACTTGCTGAAGAATTATGGGGAGATAAATATCAAGTTGTGATTTGTACTCATATAAATAAAGAAAATGTCCATAACCATATAATACTAAATTCTGTATCATTTACAGATGGTTATAAATATCATAATTCTAAAGTGCAAATTGCATTTTTGAAAGAAACTTCTGATAGATTATGTTTAAATTATGGTTTGTCTATTGTAGATACACCAAAAGCAAATAAAGAAAGAATTTATGGATATATAAAAGAAAATTTGCCTCCTGTGGCAAACTATAAAAAAAATATTATAAAAAAACATATACTGGTCCATAGATAAATAGATTTTTACTTAAAACAAGTTCTTTTTACAGGTTGTATGTTCATTATTTATATGCTTTTGGAAAATCACCTGCTAAAAATGAATATAAAGAGTTATCTCCAGAATACTATAAACAAAAGCGAAAAATAATATGATTTTTGAAGAACTGAACTTTCTTGCAATGCATTCTTTTGCTTCAATATCGGAGAAATGTCCTTACTGAAGAAATTGATAAAATACAAGCTCAAAAAAAATGCTTGTAATATTGTTATTTCAAATTATGAGAAAATTAAGGAATGTTATAAAAAACAAACCGAGAATAAAGAAAAAATACAACATTTTATAATTAATGCTAAGAAGAAAAAATTAAAAATAAAATAAACATAAACGAAGCAACATTGTCAGTATTCTCTATAAATATATATTATTTTTTATCTATGAATAGAGAAGGAATTTCAAAAAATATATCTACATATTACTTATATGAAGATATTTTTCAGAAATACAAGAGTTTTAAAAAAAAAATTAATGAGTATTTGAAAAAAATAATAAAATTAAATTTGATTCAAAAAAACAATTGACATTTTATGTAAAACTATATATAATATTATCGGAATTTATGCATATTTTTGAAAATTAGATTTAATTTTCATGCTAATTCCCAATTGTTTATTAACATTGCACACAAAAGAAACGGAGGATTTTTTATGAATCAAAATTGTGCATTACCTAAAGACGTTATCTTAAAAGATAACTCTACAGGTGTAAATTTTGATCTTTCTCGGATCACAAACTTTACACCATTCCCTCGTGGAAAAATAATCTTCGGGGGATACTTTGGAGATGAAGGAAAAGGTAAAGAAGTAGATATTACTGCAGATCAGTATAAAAAATCTGGTTATAAAGTTTTATCTATCAGAGGACAAGGAAGCGGAAATGCGGGTCACACAGTAAAGGTAAATGGCATAAAGTATGACTTTCACTATCTAACTTCAGCAGGATTAAGTGCAGACATCATGTTACTTGGTCCAGGCATGCTTATTGATCCAATTCGGATTTTAGAGGAATCCCAAAAGCTTCCTGAAGAAAAGCGCAATATTATTTTTATCGCTGAACGTGCCACAATTGTAACTAATGGTGATCGTGCTATGGATGAATGGTGCGAAAATGCTCGCAAAAATACTGGACAAAAAGCTATTGGTACAACAAAATCAGGGGTTGGACCTGGTGCAGGTACTAGAGGATTTCGTTTCCATGTCACATTCGCAGATGCGTTAAAATGCTGTGATACAGCGGATTTAAAGAATCTTTTCTTAAAAAACCCTGTATATCCTGATGATGTCAAAGCAGTACTTACAGATACCTACATTGAAGAACTTTGGAGCGCTATACATCAACTTAACATTGTAGATAGCATTACTGTTGTCAATAACTGCAGAAAAGAAGGCAATTGGGCTGTTCTTCTTGAAGTATCTCAAGCTGTGTTACTTGATCCACTTTTTGGAAATGAGGGGCATTTCACAACTTCAACACCTTGCACAAATGTTGGAGGAATTGTTGGTTCAGGATTAACAATTCACGACTTTCCAGATGGTAGCGTAATGGTCTTAAAGTCTTATGGGAGTAAAGTTGGTGGTGGTCCTTACATCACTAAGTTTTTACCTGAAGAGACTCATATTGACAGCTTCATTGATCATATGGTTGGTGAACATGGTGTTACAACTGGACGAAAGAGAGACTTAGGGTGGTTTGACGCTCCTGCTGTAAGGTATTCATTGTCTTTAACAGGTGCAGATATCTGTATAAATTGTATGGATGTCATAGTAGCTTTAGCCAAAGAAATTGATGCCGTCAAAATATGCTTTGCGTATAAAAACATTAAGAATGGTAAAATAACATATGAATGGCCTTATTATGTTTCAGATTATGAACCTCTTTACATTGAGCTTCCAATTAAAGGAAAGACTGAAAAGCAAATAATTCAGGACTATATCCTTTTAATTGAATATATAATTGGCAAAGAGATTCACAGTTATGGAACAGGTCCTTCACGTGAAGATTATCATCTTCGCAAAGATGCATTCTAAAATCCTTTGAGTAAAATGGCACCCCAAGTAGATAAGAAACTACTTGGGGTGTTATTATATAATAAATTCATATTGAACAACAAAAAAGAGGAATTGCCCATAGTTCCTCACACTTTCAATTATACTAATTTTTTTGTTAAGCTTCTGGGCTAAAGCATTTTTTGTTATCACAGACCATAAATATCCGCAATAATTTTTTTGGTTTCTTCAAACGAAAGTGACGATAACAAGTTATTTACTTCAAAATAAAAATCTGTTAAATTAATCCCAAATGAAATAACGACATCCTTATTACTGAAATTAACCATTCCTTCAGTTCAAAATTATAAAAACAAATACTATAAAAAATATATACAGGACCAAAGATAAATAAATTTTTACTTAAAACAAGTTCATTTTACAGATTATATGTTCATTATTTATATTTTTTTGGAATATTACCTGCTAAAAATGAATATA
>CAYTEX010000162.1:0-3116 GCA_964437015.1 uncultured Clostridium sp.
AAAAACCCCAAATTAAAAATCAAACAAATTAGCCCTATTATTATGATTGGTCCAATTATAAAACTTGCTAATACACTAAAAATAAAGCTAAAAATTGGAATAATGTTAAAATGATAAACTAAAATTGGGATAATAGTAACAGTGCAAGAAAAAGTAAGTAAAATAGAGTCTAATATAAAACTTCCAATTTTTGAATTTAATATATTAAAAAAATTCTTTAATATTTTTTTATTTTTTCTAACAGCTCTATTTCTTGCTCTTTCTAAATATTCCCTGTTAATCTTTTTTATTTTTTTATCAAAAAAAACTATTCATATTATTGCAAAATAAGAAAATTGTAAGCCTATATTTAAAATAGCATATGGATTATAAATTAAGATTATTAATAATGATAAACTTATGCTTTGAAATATATCATTTTTTCTGTAAAAAAAATGAGACATAATTAATATTATTCCAGACACTCCTGCTCTTACCAATGTTAGTGGAAATTTTGTTAAAAACATATAAATAATTACAAATATTGAAGTTAATAATTTTGATAAGTGTTTACCGAATACTTTATTGAAAAATATACTTAAAATTAATATAATATACGAAATATGCATACCTGAAATAGCTAAAATATGTGACATATTGCTTTCTGAAAAATTATCAATTATCTTGTCTTCTATATTAGATTTATCTCCTAGCAAAATTCCTTCTAAAATAGCTTTTTCATCTTGTTTCAAATTTAGGTTTTCAATTTTATTCTTTGCTAATATAGAAATCTCATTTACTTCTAAAAGAAATGGATTTAGTGAAGCTTTTTTTATTATCTCTATTTTTTTTGATTTAATTGTACCTGCAATTTTTAATGTTTTTAAATAGTTTCTATAATTAAATCCTTTATAATTTGTAGCCTTATTAGGTGCTTCAAATTTTCCTAAAATCTTAATTTCATCACCATATTCAAGATTTTCTTTACAATTTAAATAAAAGTATATGTTTTTATATTTTGTTGAAGTTATTTTGAATTTTTCATTTTCTTTAGATATAATCTTCCCATAAAACTCGATTTCTTTACCATCTAAATATTTATAAATTGTTTCATACTTTTTATTTTGAATTAAAACAATTGAATTTGATATAATTGATGCAATTAGTATAATTAGCAATACTTTTCTTGTAAATATTATTTTAAAATATCTAAAGTATCTTCTTAAAGAAAAAAGTTTAAACTTTTTTTCTTTAAAAGTATTGATGCTCTTAATTAATAGATATATTAAAAATAAGGTAAAATAAAAAAGGGCTATTGTATTTTTACAATATAGCCCCCATAATATTCCTATAATATATCCGAATTGTTATTGTTAGTATTATTCGTTTTTCTAGCATTTATTTCCTTTCAATTCAAATACTTTTTATTTTTTTAAATGTTCTGTTAAATTTGATTATTAATAATATCAAATTTTAATTATTTATCAAATTAAAGAATTCTTCTAGCTGTTATATAATTTTTTGTATAATAGCTTTCTGATAAAGAAGATATTATAACACCTTTGCTAGGATTTGCAGCATGTATGAATGAACCTCCACCAATGTAAATTCCTACATGTCCTGAGAAACATAATATGTCTCCTGCTTTTAAATTTGATTTATCAACTGCAACACCATTGCTTCTTTGTCCTGAAGAAGTTCTATTTAATGAATATCCAAAATGTCTATATACATAACTTGTAAATCCTGAACAGTCAAATCCTGATGGAGTTGATCCTCCATATACATATGAACATCCTAAAAATTGTTTTGCATAAGCAACAATAGCTGCTCCTGTTGCAGATCCTGAACTTTCGCTACTTGATGATTCTTCTTCACTTGAGCTTTCCTCAGCATTTGAGCTTTCTTCGCTTGAAGCTGAAGCTTCTCTGTTTACAGTCTCACTTCTTGATGTAACTGCTGTTTTACTATCTGATAAATGCTTCATTGCAATATATCCTGTTTTTCCATTAAATGTAACTTTTCCCCATGTATTATCAACTGTAGCTGTAATTGTTACTTGAGTATTTATTTTTAATTGTTCAATAATTTCTGAATTATTGCTTGCTTCTTTTCTAAGATTTAATGTAGATACAGCAACATATTTTGTAATATTTGTTTCTTTTTCTTCTTTTTTTGGTTCTTCTTTTTCCTCGTTCTCTTTATTGTCTTCTTTTTCTTCTGTAGTCTCTTCTACTGTTTCTTCAACTTTTGATTCTGATTGTGTATCTTGAGTATTTGATATTATTTTGCTTTTTAATATCCATCCACTGCTAGTTCCATTATCAACATAACACCATTTATTAATAATATCTTTTACTTGTATAGTAGAATTTTCTGAGATACTTGCTACTACACTAGAATTTATAGATGGAATAATTTTTAAATCAATTTTAGAAGAAATTGTATATGAAGAATCTTTTTTTACTTTTTCTTCTTCCTTCTTTACTTCTGTATTTGAATCAGATGTATTTTCTTGGTTTTGTGTTTCTTCTTTATTTTCTGAAGTTTCAGTATTTTCTGTATTTTCACTCTTCTCAGTATCTTCTTCAACCTCTAACATATCATTTCTGATATATCCAGTAAATTCTGAATATTTAACCTTATACCAGTCTCCATCTTTTTCTATTATTTCTACTTTTTCATTTAATGATGCTACTGTTAAGATTTCAGAATCTGTATTTGCTTCTTTTCTGATACGAACTGTATCATAGGTAACCTTTCCTGTTGTTGCGTAAACATGTGCATTCATTAGTACTACAACTGCTATAATTAAAATACTTTTTAATATTTTTTTCATTACTACTTTTATTTATTTACAAGCTTTACTTGCAAATTTCCTCCTTTTTTATTTAATGAGCGTATTATATCATAAAAATATTTTTTTTGCAACTATTTAAATTTTACATTTATGTTACAGAGTTATGTCTATTGTTGTTTCTTTTTTTCTTAAATTATCTGCAAAAATTTTTGGTACAAATAGTCGTATGTATATTCCTGCATATTTATATAATTGCAGGAATTTGTTAAATTATAAATTTTGCTTATTCAAATTATATTTAAATTAATTTTTTATTATATTTTCTATTTCTTCTTTT
>CAYTEX010000163.1:0-3048 GCA_964437015.1 uncultured Clostridium sp.
TTTTTTCATGTTTTATACTATGATAGATATATTCTGTTGCAAACATATTCTTTGTTATTTTATCTTCATAAATTCCACGTCCTGTTTCTTCTACAGCCATTTTAGCTAGTTCCATATGATGCTCTAAGCCCGCCATAGACATAGCTTTTGTAATATTATCTACTGTTTCTTGGTCTAATTTCAAAAACTCTTTAGATGCAGTTTTAGCTTTTTCAACTAATTCATCTATCATTTGTTTTATTTTTTCTTCTTCCTGATTTTCTGGCATTTGTATTTCTCCTTTTCAATTTTTCTTTTAGTTTATGTATTTTTTTCTATTTTATTATTATTTATATATTATTTATGAGTATATTTAAAAATTGTAAAAATAAAGTCTATAAAAATGATACCAAATAATACAATCGCAATTATCTTTGTCTTTTTTTCTCCCATCTTATCACATATTTTTTCAAACAATGGTTGTAATACATATAAGAATACGACACCACCAATACCAAATCTAATAGATGTTGGAAGAGCTATTCTTGCTTGAAAATTATACTTATATTCGCTGTATGTTTGCCATGGCCAACTACCTATAGCAAATTCACATAAATAAGAAGTTATAAGTTCTACAATAGTTGCTACTAGCATACATAAAGCAAACACAACAGGTATCAACAAATATTTTTTCCAACCTTTTTTATTTTTTATTAATGGATATATTGTAAAAAGAAATAGAATACTACCAAATCCATATACTGGGCAATACGGTCCAAATAAAATACCTCTATTTACAAATCCTAATTTAGAAATAAAAAATTCGATAAATACCTCATAAATCCAACCAATTATTGAATATAGCATAAAATATATAAAATACTTACTTATTTTTTCTTTCATTCCATACATCTCCATTCTCAAATTTTTATAGCTACATTATATTATAACACAATTGAATTATCAAGCACTTTCATAATAAAAAAACGGAACTAAAAGTTTCTAAGTTCCTTTTGTCACTAAGAAACTTTAAATTCCACATAATTATCTACACAGAAAGTCTTATTCGTTTCACTCATGACTTTCCTAGTATATAAAAAAAGAGCTATCTTTAGCTCATTTTTTTATATTTAATTAATACACATATTTTTGTGGGTTATATGCAACTCCATTTACTCTTATTTCAAAATGTAAGTGTGGACCTGTTGAATTTCCTGTAGAACCTACAGCTGCAACCGTTTGTCCTTGTGAAACTGTTTGTCCACTTGAAACATATAGCTTACTACAGTGTCCATAGTAAGTTTGTACTCCATTTGAATGTGTTATTACAAGTAAATTACCATATGATCCCTTCCAGCCTGCAAAAGTAACTTTTCCAGAAGCTGCTGCTTTTATAGGTGAACCAGTAGAACTTGCTATATCTAACCCTGTATGTGCTCCTGACCTAATACTACTTGAAGCTCCAAATCTTGAAGATATAGTTCCTGTAATTGGCTTAATAAGTGATACTCCTAGAGAAACAGTTGATTGTGACATGTTTCTTGATGTTGAAAATGAACCTGACCCAGATGATGCTTTTGCTACCGTAACTTGTTTTACAACTACTGGTTTTTCTTTATATAAGCTTGCTATAGCATCTTCTTTGGTAACAAAATCAGCTAATTTAGCTTCATATTTTTCTATTATTGAAAGATCGTCTATATTGTCACTATCTTTCTCTTTAAGTCCTTCTATTATTCCCTCTGCTGTTGCAAAATCTTCAACATAAACTTTTTCTTCAGAATCCTCTAATACTGCATAGTATCTATAATAAGCTGTTCCATTTTCAATAACCTTTTGAAATATTTCATCATCATTTGTTTCTACATTTCTTTTTAGTAGGCACATTTTATATTGTGGCATACTATCTACTTGTACAAATGCTAAATTAGAATTGTCTCCATTACCATTTTCTATATATTCATCAATTTTAGTTTGTAATTTGCTTTTCTTTGAGCAATATCCTATTAATTCGCCATTTAAAGTTACACTATATATAGGTTTGAATACAAATGCAACAATCCCAGCAATTATAAATGTAGCAACACTTATCAGCACAAAAAATTTTGCCCAATTCCTTATCCTTATTAGTACATTTTTCATTAACATTTCTCCTACTTACATAAGATTTTTATTTCGTATTCTGATTGATAAAATTTTATACTAACACTTTTTATTTTTCAATTTTAATTATCTATTGTATAATTTCTTTTTCTTTTTATATATTTAATTATCTCTTTTTTTCTCGCTTTTTCTTTTATTCAATTTTTTATATAATCTCCAAATTTGCGAATTTTGCCATTAAACGTTTATGTCCAACTTTATCAAAATTAATGTCTACTTTTAAATCTTCTCCTTCTGGCTCTGTTTTAGTAATTGTACCTTCTCCAAATTTTTTATGAAATACCCTTACTCCATCACCATACTGTGATAAATCAACTTCAGCTTTAGGCTTTTTTGATAAATTGCTTAAAAAGCTTTCTGCTGTTCTTCCAAATGATGCTTTTTTACTAAATATATTACTTGCAGCAGCTACTCCATTATCTAAAGTTTCTTTAATATTATATGACTTTATTTTTGAAGAATTATTAGAATTTCCATAGCTCCATGAATATCCACTATCTTCAAATGATTTGTTTTTAATTTTTGATGTGCCAAATGCATCATCATATCCATCTAATAAATCAGTTGGAATTTCTTCCAAGAACCTTGACGGTGAATTACAACTTGTTGAGCCAAACATAGTACGCATTTTAGTACATGTTAAAAATAAATTTTCTTTTGCTCTAGTTACTCCAACATAACACAAACGTCTTTCTTCTTCTATTTCTTTTGGTTCTCCTATTGACCTAAATCCAGGAAATATTCCTTCTTCCATTCCTACTAAAAATACAACAGGAAATTCTAGCCCCTTTGCACTATGAAGTGTCATTAACGTTACAGTGTCTTCAGACTCTTCCATATTATCTACATAGGATGAAAGTGTCATTCCTTCTAAAAAGTTTGTTAAATTTGCTTCTGCTTCTTCTT
>CAYTEX010000164.1:0-2968 GCA_964437015.1 uncultured Clostridium sp.
TTCCAAAAAACTTTTTAGAAGTTCTAACTCAATTACTTTCAATGCGCTTTTTTCGTAAATTAATATATTTTATCTCTTTTTAAATATGGTTTAAAGTGTACTATAATCATAGAATATAAGGAAAAAAATAATTTTTGTTGAATTATGTTAAAAATTGTGCTATAGTATAATAAAGTGATAGAAGAAAGGAAGTAATAAATATGATAGCTATTGGTTGTGATCATGGTGGATATAAATTAAAAGAAGAAATAAAGAAATATTTAGAAGAAACAGGAATAAATTACGATGACTGTGGATGCTATTCTGAGGAAAGTGTAAATTATCCAGATATAGCAAAAAAAGTTGCAAAAAAAGTATCAGATAAAGAATGTGAAAAAGGAATTTTAATTTGTCGTTCTGGTATTGGAATGAGTATAGTAGCAAATAAATTTAAGAATGTAAGATGCGCAAAAGTAAATTCAGAAGAGGAAGCAAAATTCTCTAGAATGCATAATGATGCCAATATTTTAGCAATAGGAGCAGACTACAATTCAACTGAAGAAGTTATTAGAATAATTAGAATTTGGATAGCAACAGAATTTGAAGGTGGAAGACACCAAACAAGAGTAGATATAATAAATGACATAGAAAGAGAAAATATGAAATAATTTTGGAGGTTTAGCATATGTGGGGAAATATATCAATAGCATTTTTGCTAGCACTTATAGCAACTTTTATGGTTACTCCATATTCTATTAAGATTGCAAAAAAAATTGGAGCAGTTGATATACCAAAAGATGATAGACGAATGAGAAGAAAAGCAATGCCTAAACTTGGAGGAATTGCTGTAGTTGCAGGATTTGCGATATCTTTTTTTTATTTAATTTCTGTAATGCATATTGAAGGAAGCATAGATTTATTTGATAAAAATATGTATTTAAAAAAAATAATAGGAATAGGAATAGGAACATTAATAATACTTATTACAGGTATACTAGATGATACTAGGACATTAAAACCTTTACAAAAACTTTTTGGGCAGCTTTTAGCAGCAATTGTAGTTGTAGCATTTGGAGTTACGATTGATAATATAAGTATACCATACTTTACAGACTTAGGACTATCTTATGAGGTTTCGCTTGTAGCAACAGTTATATGGATAGTGGGAATTACAAATGCAATAAATTTAATAGATGGATTAGATGGATTATCATCTGGAATTGCATTAATATCTTGTGTTTCTTTACTAATAATTTTCGCACTAAATTATTCACCAATGATTGCAATTCTTATGATAACATCTTTAATAGGTGCATTAGTTGGTTTTTTACCATTTAATTTTGCTCCTGCTAAGACTTTTATTGGAGATACAGGCTCAAACTTCTTAGGGTTCATACTTTCAATAATATCTATCTTAGGACTTGCCAAAACATATACTGCAGTAGTAATTGCATTACCAATGTTGGCTCTTGGTCTACCAATTTTTGATGTTGCATGGGCTATAATAAGAAGATTTATAAAGGGAAAATCAATAAAAGCTATATTTAAAGCAGATAGAGGACATTTACATCATAGACTTGTTGATTTAGGTTTTTCACAGAAACAAACAGTTCTTATAATGTATGTAATGAGTGCAGCTCTTGGTTTATTTGCTATAATAATATTGGAAAGCGGAATTTGGAAGGCTCTTTCATATTTACTTATGGTAATTTCAGCATTATTTTTAGGATATAGAAATTTTGTATCTTTAAAAGAAGAAAAAGGCGAAAAATATGAATGTGGAGTATGTAAATATATCTATAATCCAAAAACAGGAAATGAAAAAGCGGGAATAGCACCGGGAACTGAATTTGAAGATTTACCAGAAGACTGGACTTGCCCAGTATGTGGAGAGAGAAAAGATGTATTTGAAATACATAAATAAAAAACTGAAATAATAAATTTTAATAAAACTATATAGAAATAGCAGGAACAATTTCAAGATAAAAATCTTGTATTGCTTCCTGATTTTTATATATATGCACTAAATTTATAAAAAAAGTATACAAAGCGAAAAAAAAGTAATAATAAAAAATGAAGGAGGTTGATCAAATGAAATTTATTAAAGGTGTAATGCTTGGAACAATGATTTCTGCCGGTGCAATTTGGATGTATGCAGAAGCAACAAATATGGATAGAAAAAAAATAATGAAAAAGGGAAAAAAGATTTTAAAAAATATGGGAATGTAGGTTACAGTTCAATACTAACAAATTTAATATATTGGATAAAATATATTAATTTTCTCAAAATGCTCGTTCAAGCTAATTTTCGAAGAACTTCTAAAAAAATTTTTTGGCACCCTTCCAAGGCAAGCTTGAACTCTTTCCAAAAAATTTATTAGAAGTTCTAACTCAATTACTTTCAATGCGCTTTTTCGTAAATTAATATGTTTTATTCTATATAATTAATATGGTTTGTGGTGAACTGTTACATATAAAAATAATTAATGAAAAGATACTTGTAAAAAATTTTCTAATATGATAATATAAAAATGTAAAAAAGTTAGCAAAAATTTATGCACATTGAAAATTAAATAAGAGTTGTTTCAGCCCAAAGGCAAAAACCTTAAAATAGTAAGGTGTGCATAAAAAGCCAAGCTAACTAAAAAACAAAAAAATAAGAACAAAAAGAATGAAAAGACTTTTTATACTTTTAAAATTTAACTGAAGAAGAATTAAAAAGGAGGAACAAAAAGTTGAAGATAAATAGAAAATTTAAGCTAAAAACAAATAACCGGAATAACTCTTATAGCTCTAGTCGTTACAATAATTGTCCTTTTAATATTAGCTGGAATATCAATACAAATGCTAACAGGAGATAATGGAATATTAAACCGAGCTGCAGAGGCGAAGGAGAATACTAAACAATCTCAATTAGAAGAACAAAGACGATTAGCTTCAATGGAGGCAGCAACAAATTTAACAGAGACAGTATATAATGATGGAGAAA
>CAYTEX010000165.1:0-2934 GCA_964437015.1 uncultured Clostridium sp.
TTATTTTAAAATTGTTTTTAATTATTTATTTTCTAATTTTTTTTATCAAAAATTTTAGGAGGAAATAATTTCAAAAATTTTATCAAAAATATTAGTTATATTATTGCTTGCAATAATATTTATTTCAAATGCCTACGAAATAGTAAAGGCATCTTATGAAATATCAGAAGAATATATACAAAAGATAGGTGTAGCAGACTATCATTTAAAATACTATAAAGAAGAAAAAGGAATGTATACTTATTGTATTTGTAACATTGTGGGTTACTATAATGATGGAACTTTTTATCCTGCATACTGTTTAAATAAAGATATGCATGGAGTAGGAACTGTAGAGAATTACTCTGTTGATATTGATTCAATTATAGATAATAATCAAGTATGGAGAGCTGTAAAAAATGGATATCCATATAAAACAGCAGGAGATATGGGACTTTCATCAGATTTTGATGCATTTGCAGTTACAAAATTTGCTATATATTGTTTAACTGGACAATCAGATATAAGCCTATTTACAGCAGATGAAGCAGATGAAGAAGGTCAGGCAATGCTACAAGCTTTGCATAATTTAGTAAATATTGGATTATATGGTACAGATACCTATAAAAGAGAAGTAAAAATATCTCAAAAAGGTGAACTTACAGAAGACGGTGAATACTATTCTTTAATTTATAAAGTAACAGCTGGATCTACAATACAAGAATATGATATAAAATCAGTTTCTGGTCTTTCAAATGGTGAGCAAATAACAGATATAGATGGAAATATAAGAACTTCATTTAGTTCGGGTGAAAACTTTAAAATAAAAATACCAAAGAAAAACTTAAATTCAGATAAAAATTTTAATATTCAGATAGATGCTAAATTAAAGTCATATCCATTATATTATGGAAAAACAAGAATTTCAGGTACACAAAACTATTTGTTAACAGCAAATAGTTATCAAAATATATCGTCAGAGATAAATACAAACTTAAAATTAAATACAGGAAAAATTGAAATTAACAAGATTGATGATGAAACAAGTGAGCCGATAGAAGGTGCAGAATTCGAGCTATATAATTCTAAAAATGAAAAATTAGGAGTATATACAACAGATAGTAATGGAAAAATTGAAATCCCTAATTTATATCAAGGAAAATATTCATTAAAAGAAACTAAAACAAATGAAAATTATATTTTAGATGAAAATGCCAATTATACAATAGATGTGTTTTATGACAAAACAAGTACAATAAATATAGAAAACAAACACAAAAAAGGAAATTTAACAATATACAAGGTAGATAAAGATAACAATAATATAACCCTTGGAAATATTGGCTTTGAACTATATTCAGATGATATGAAATTAGTGGGAAATTATTATACAGATGCAAACGGAAAAGTAGAAATAAAAGAATTAAGAACAGGAAACTATAAGTTAAAGGAAATAAGTACAAACGAATGGTATAATTTAGCCGATGAAAAGGAATTACAAATTAAGTGGGATGAAACAACAGAAGAAACGATAGAAAATGAGTTAAAAAAAGGTCAAATAAGAGTTATAAAAGTCGACAAAGATAATCATGAAGTAAAATTAAAAAATGTGGTATTTGATGTTTTAGACGAAAATAATAATGTTCTTGAACAAATAACAACAAATGAAAATGGAGAAGCTATAACTAAAAAATATACTTTAAGAGACTATGGAAAAATAAGACTTAAAGAAGTTGAAACAGATGAAAAATATGAATTAAGCAACGAAATAAAAGAAATAGTTTTAGAAGAAAATCAAATTAAAGATATAATTTTTGAAAATGAGAAGATAAAAGGAAAAATAAAAATAATTAAGAAAACAGGAGAAAAAAGTGAAATTACAGGACTAGAAAAAAATGAGCCATTAGAAGATATCAAATTTGAAATCTATAATAATGACGAAGTTTTGTTAGATACTATACTTACAAATAATGAAGGAATTGCAATATCAAAGGACTTGGAAAAAGGAATGTATAAAGTAAAAGAAGTAGAAACAAATAAATGGTATATACTAGATGAAAATGAAAAAAATGTTGAAATAACAAAGAATAATCAAATAATAGAGTTAAAACTAGAAAATATGCCGGCTAGACCAGATGAAGAGGTTATAAAAACAGGTCCAGATAAAGCACAAGTTAGTGAAGAAATAGAATACAAAATAAATGTTGAAAATACGGGCAATGTCCCTTTAGACAATTTTATTTGGGAAGATGAAATTCCTGTAAACTATATAAAAGTAGATAAAGTATTTTTGGGAAAGTATAATCAGGAAAATACGTATAACGTATATTACAAAACAAATTTTAGTAATGACTATATATTACTTTTAGAAGATACTTCAACAAAAATCTCGGAAGAAATAGATTTTTCAAAGGAGCTTAGCTCAAATGAATATGTAACAAATATAAAACTAGATTTTGGAACAGTAGATGTTGGATTCAAAACCGAAAATGATGCTATTATTAAAGCAAAAGTCAATTCAAATGTGAAAAGGGATGATGTGTTTGAAAATAAAGTACTGCTTACAAGTAACTATAAAGGCTTTAATATAAGCAAACCATCTTCTTGGAAAACAATTGTATATGAAGTGCTTCCCTTAACTGGAATGTAAAAGAATCTTGTGAAGCACAAATTATCAGAAAATTTTACGTTAACTACTTGCAAAATCAAAAATTATATGTTAAAATAAGGACTGTTAAAATTTTTATGTTTTAACAGTCCTTACTCGTAAGGTGGTTACGGGTTTAATATCCAAAAGGAGGTGAAAATAATGAACAAATACGAAAGTATTATCATTATTAATCCAAGTTGTAGCGAAGAAGCTATTAAAGCTTTAGAAGAAAAAGTTACAGGATTAATAAATGTAAATGGAAAAGTAGAATCTGTAGAAAATATGGGAAAGAAAAAACTTGCTTA
>CAYTEX010000166.1:0-2932 GCA_964437015.1 uncultured Clostridium sp.
TAAGACAGAATGATTAATTGGGTAGTTGAGGACGCCTCCCCAACAATATTTAAATTCCGTAGTATGTGAAAGGAATGATTTTTTAATGAATACTTTTTCTATTAAACTATTTTTTTCGCAAATTTGCATTGTAATTTTTTTGCATATGTTGTCTTTTTCTATTTTTGAAATAAAAGAAAAAAATAATAAATTTGGTGGAATTTTTACAATTGTTTTCTCTGTATTAAGTATTATTTTGAGTTTGTTTGTGTTTTGGACAAATTAAAAAGACAGATATTTCTGTCTTCTAGTCCTCTATTTTAAATCTTATTATATCTTTGTAATAATTTTGTTTTACTTCACCATCAGTAAGTGCACGATTATAAATTCTAAATGCATAAACATTCTCATTACTATAGTATGAATTACTAGTATGCCACTTTCCTATTGTAAAATTCATATTTGTAATGTTAAATCTATCTATAAATCCTTGATCATTATATTCTTTTTCTAATTTACCATTCCAAAAAACCCTTATAGTATTATTATTTTTTGTAATAGTAAAACAAGATTTACTATTAGCATTAAAACTCCCTAATTGTGTTGCTCCAATTTCTTTATAAGTCTGTTCTTGATTCTGAGGAACTAACATTCTTCCATTTATCAAGTGTCCACTACCACTATGCCACAATTGCATTGTTGGATCTGTTACATTAGAATTCCACGAATTAATCATATAAAGCACACCTGAATTTGATGTATAATTTTGTCTTCCAATAAATTCAACTGTTATATCTCCATTTGATGTTGCTGCCCCAGTTGAATAGTCATCTACCCCATCAAATGATAAACTATCACTCTCCCATACAGGTCCACTAGTTCCTGTGGTTCTTAATGTCACATCACCACTATTTCCACTTAAATCCTTCCAAATATTCGTAGTTGTGCTGTGATTATTATCGCCCATCCCCACATTATTTATTGCATCTAAATGTAGTATCATTCCATCATTTATATAGCTTGTGGATACTGGATTTTCCAACCAAAATTCTTGATTATCTACCATAACACATAAATAATAAAATCCATCATTCTCTATATAGTTATAAGTGGCCACAAACTCATTCTCCCCATTTTGATTTTCAACATAAGTCCAATTTGTTATCCTGCTAATAGATGGATTATTTATATAATTGGTATCATAATACCATCCATATTTTAAAGTTTTTATATTTAAATACTCTAAATTTATATAAATTTTAACAGAGATTTTTTTACTTGTTTGGTTTATTTCTGGTATACCAAAATCTACAGATAAATTATTTATACTTGATAATTCCGCATAGATTGAATCCATATTATTTATATCTTTTTCATAAGTTGCTTTTATCTGTCTATACTCCCTATCTATAGCACTCTGCTTACTTTGTATATACATATTAACACAGGCAACTGAGGCTATAAAAAAAAGACAAGATACTAATACAAATAAAGTTATCGATCCTCTTTTGCTTTTAAAATCCATAATACTATCCTCCTACTTAAAAAATGTATTATTAAATTTTTGTCCAATATCTTCTTACTTCTATATATAATTTTCCTAATAAAAACCGTAATCACAAAGAGTATAAAAAAAGCAAGTTTAAAACTTGCCATTTTTATACATTTACTCTTCTTTTCTTTACTACTGGTTCAGGTGGTGGTATTAATGGGCAATATGTGTTATCAGAATTTAGAACTTGAACTTCAACTGTCCTTGTTAAAATATCTGTATAACTATATGTAGCATTTCTTGCTCCTTCATTATATTTTACCGTAAATATGTTAGAATATACCTTATCAATTGTTGCTTCTTTTTCAAAAATCTTATTTCTCCCAAGTGACCCTCTAACTATTATCTTTTGTCCAATCTTGTCAAATATATTTGACTTTAAGTTTAAAATATCTGTTGAGCAAATCATTTTATATCACCCTCTAAAAATAATAATTTATGTCTAAATTATAGCATCCGGGTAATAAAAAGTCAAAAGCCCTGTATTAATGTCATTCAACGTTTTTCGCTTTATTTCAATACTTATACAGTTTTGTTACAATATCATTACATTTATGTTACAAAAATATTACAAAACAAAAAGGTTATATTTGATTTAACAAAAATAACCTTTTATTTTACTATTTATGCATTATTTTTAGTTTTCCGTCTTGCTCCTATTCCTCCAATTCCTCTTTTTCCATCTCTTAATTCTTTTTCTATATCTTCTATTTTTATATACTCAAATTCCTCTGTTGTTGCAATCTTCCTTGCTACTTTTAGAGGATCCATAATATCTATTAAAATCCTTGCAGGACTTGAAGCAAAGTTTGCTCCAGCTTGAATTAAAGCTTCAAAATAGCTTTGACACGCACCTGCAAAAATTATTAACTCTGAAAAATTTTCGTTTTCATATCTTCTTGCTTCTCTTACTGTTTCTATAAAATACTTTGAGTTCCTATAATTATATATATCATAGAATCCACGATTTTTATTAAACATACCATCATGTCCTGTAATAACCAAAATATCCGGTTTATAATAATTTAATAAATCATAAACCACCTGTGGCTGCCTTTTTTCAGAAATATTTTTTACAATTGCGTTGATTCCCATCTTTTGATAATATCTGTAAGATTTTTCACTATATCTTTTATCTCCATCTAAATGTAAAATTTTACCTGTTGATAAATTCTCTCCTATTCTATTTTCAATTTTTTTTATGTTTTTCTCAATAATTATTTCTTTTTTATTTATCTCCTTAGAATCAATGACTTCTAAATCTTTAATATCGCTATCTGCAATAATTCTTTCAAAAACTCCTTCTAAAAGTACATTTTTTTTATCTTTTATATCCTTAACAATAAAAAACACATCTTTATTGTAAGATATTCTCCCAACAATATCTCCTTTTTTTATTTT
>CAYTEX010000167.1:0-2920 GCA_964437015.1 uncultured Clostridium sp.
AAAGATGTTATTCCAGAACTACCAGATATGCTATCTGAATTTTTGTAATATAAAGAATCACTTACTTTTAAATTTTGTAATCCATATCCTTGTCCTTGATTAATAGCTGTTTTAGCTTTATCTTGATATCCAGTTACTGGTTTATCCAATGCAGCCTTTGAAAATTCATAAGCATGTTTAAAATATTCATACGAACTTTTATTATTTTTTATTGCATTACAATATTGTATAAATTTATCATTATCCTCTTTTGAATTTGATGTGCTATATCCTCTTGTTTGGGCATAAGATTTTTCACCATCATCATCTATAAAGAAAATACTAGATGTACTTTTTACAGATTTTCCATTATTTAATGTAATAGAATCATTTCCTCTATCAGCTTGAGAATAATAATCTTCATCTAAATAATATTTTTTCCCATTAATTTTTGCATATGAATATTCTTTATCTCCAACATATTCTTTCAATTCTTCTGTGTCACTTTCAAAAAATTCAACCCCCATATATTCATACGAATTATTGCTTGCATTAAAGTAAATTCCTTTACCTCCTTTTGAAGTTGCAATGTCATACAAAAAACCACAATCATATATATATTTATTATTTATTTTTCCTTGTATTGTTATGTAATTGTCCAATGTATATGTTATAAAAAAATCAGAATTGCTATTTGGAGTATATCTGCATGTATAATATACATATGGCTTCAATCCTCTTATTATATCGTTATCCTCACTAAAGTCCTGATCATATGAATTAACTTCTGTTAATGTATTTGCAAATGGCGAATATACATAGTATCCATCATGCAATGTAAATACAACCGCAGGTACATACTCTTTTAAAGTATCAGCCTTTGCACCAATAAAATTAAAGTTTGATGCTAAAGAATTAAAAAAAATATTAATAGTAGATTCTATATCTAAAATTTTAGAATTTGTAACACCTGAAAAAGCATCATCGTCTGTATTTGATTGATACGCATTAACAGCATCTTGAGTTGCGGTAAAAAGCCTTTTATCATATGTTAATTCTAGCTTTTGTGCATCAATTCTATTATTTACATATATAGATAATACTATTGCAATTGGAATGATAATTACGGCAAATATTATTGTTAAATTCTCAATTTTCATTTCAATTTACCCCTTCTTAAACCAAAAGGAGAACAAACATCTAGCTTTTATATAAAAAGCCACATATTTGCTCCCCCATATAAATTTTTATAAATCTTATTTTCCTGAAACCTTTGCTGAAGCTTTAATTGTTACTTTACCGGTTTCATTATTTTTGGCACCAGAAAAAGAATCAGCGACACTTGTACTCTCTTTAGTTACTGTAACCGTAATTATGTCATCTGTTTTAGGTCTAATTTCTCCATTTTTTGCTAATAAATCTCTGACATTCGTATCGTAGTAAACAATATAAGTTGTACCGTCTGCTGAGGTTGTTTTAGCTGATTTAACTAATGGATTCTCATCTTTAGCTTGCCATGTTATTTCCACATTCCATACTTCTCCTAAACTATTAAGAGATTCTTCGCATTGAGCAACCATTTCTTGTGTTAGTTTACCTGTAACGGCAACTTCTTGAACTGTTTCATCTATTATTGCTTGTCCTTTTGCTGTTATTGTATTATCACGATGATTTGCTATTATTACAACTGGTCCAACAAAGAAAATTCCAAGACACATTACAAATACCAAAAACCATCCTAAACTAATTTCCATAGCACCTCTATTACTTCTCATAAAATAATCTTCCTTTCAAAAATACTAAACTATATTTATTATAACACTTTTTTATAAAAAAAGCAATTGTTTTATTATTTTTTATTCAACAATTGATGCTTCTATATAGGTTATAACTCTATATACCATTTTTTCCTCTATATTGACTTCTGTATCATTAACATATTCTCCTAAGTATTCATAGTACTGTTTATCTTTTAGAAAATCATATAGTTTATTTTTTAATTTTGCATTGATTTCTTGATTTGAATTACTACCAATCGTAATTTTAATTAGAGAATCACCTTTAGTAATTATTGTTTTCTCGTTTGTACCATTTAACTGTTTAATTGTTATATCTTTGGTTGCTATTGATTTGTTTACAGCATTATCACCTTGAAATATGGTACCATAATCTCGTAATTTTATATAAACAACATAGTTTTCTTTTATAGATCTAACCATAGAAGAAACTACAGTTTCGGCACCTACTTTCCTTATTGAACTATTATTTCTACTATCTATATAATTTATATATGTATCTGAATTGCTTGCAAGTTTAATTACCTCTGTCTCTCCCATTATATTGTCTACACCTTGTCTTAGCATTGAAAAAGAAGATATACAAACTGTAAGTGCAATTACAAATAATAATACATTTGCAGCCATTATTAAGGCATCTGAAGCATTTTCCATTTATATATCTCCTTCCTTTTTATTTTTTAGTTATCGTAATTTCATTAATCAAGCCATCTTTATATTTTGAACATTCTACTTTATAATAGGTATTTCCTGTTGATACTCTAGTATATGATGAACTGGTAGGGCCAATAACCACAGACCCATTATCTTTTTTTATAGTCACACATTTATGTGTCTCTCCAGAATTTTGAGCTGACATATTTACAGATAGACAATACTGTAAAAGTGAGTTGACTTTTGAGCCTTGAACAGCCTCTCCAAAATATGGGGTAATTTTGGAATTAAAGGCACTTATTTCAGCTTCAGTCATATCTACAGCATCTGTTGTTGAATCTTTAAATTTATTAAATAAAAATACACTTAATGAAATTATCATAATAGCTAGTATAATAGAACCAGCAATTATTAGAGCTTTTGATGCATTTTCCATAGAATAAACCTTTCTTAAATTAATTGTTTGCTATTGTAACTTCATTTATATAACC
>CAYTEX010000168.1:0-2919 GCA_964437015.1 uncultured Clostridium sp.
TACAACATATTTTAATTTTTATTATTAAAGAGTAAATAGTAAAAAAATATTTTGAAGCTGTGTCGAATTGTGTCGAACGATTTTTCTTGACATTTAACGACTTCGAGACTATAATGGTCGCTGAAGGGAGAAAAAATGGAGCAAGAAATAAAGTATGCGCAAGAATGGATTCCAATAGAAAAAATTTTTAATAATGGAATTATAAAATTAAAAAATAAAAATTATATTAAAATAATAAAAATAAAACCAATTAATTTTTCTTTAAAATCTAATTTAGAAAAAGAAGCTATTTTAAATTCTTATAAAATTTTTTTAAAAACTTGTAATTTTGATATTCAAATTTTAATTCAAAGTAGCAAAGAAAATTTAAATAAAAATTTAGAAAAAATAAAAAATAATTTAAAAAAAGAAAAAAAGGATTTTTTAAATAAAATATCAGAAGATTATTTTTATTTTATTCAAAAATTTAATTCAATAAAAAATTCTTCAAGTAAAAATTTTTATATTATAATTTCTAATAATAATAACGAAGAAGTAGAAGAGAATATTTTTCAAGAATTAAATGAAAAATATTTTAAAATTAAAGAATGTTTATTTAGGTGTGGAAACACTACGGTTGATATTAATTCAGCACAAGAAGTAAAAGATGTTTTTAATTCATTTATAAATACAAGATTATATTTGAAGTGAGAAGTGGGATATGGGAACTTTGAGGTTGGAGGTAGGAAGTACGAAGTAAGACCTCTGACATCAATTATAGTTATAGATATAAAAATAGCATAGGAGGTATAAAAGATTAATACTATACTTAATATAATAAAAAAATTAATTAAAAATCCAAAAAATCAAAATATTAATGATCAAAATAAATTAGATTTTTATAAAGGTACAATAAATTTGCAAGATCAAATTGCTCCAAGTTATATAAATCTAAATAATCCTAAATGTATAGAAATAGATAATCTGTTTTATTCTGGTTTAATTGTAGTAAATTATTACCGTGAACAATGTGATGTTTTGTTAAAATCATTATTAGAAACAAATATTAACATGAATATTTCTATTTTTTATGAAAAACAAAATCAGTATAAAACAATAAAAGATTTAACTTATCATATTGGAAATGTAGGGGTAGATATAAAAGACAAAAATCCCAATAGAGAAGATATTGATATTGCAATTTTTACTTATAATGATGCAAAATATATAAGAAAAGAAATGCAAGTAAATAATGAGGATTTGTATTTTTTATATATTTATATAAATATTTTTTCAGATAATTTTAAAGATTTGGAATATTATTTAAATTGTATTGAAGGGCTTATGCAAAGTAAAGGAATGCAAACAAGACGAGCAACATTTAGGGAAGAGCAAATATTTAAAAGTTGTTTACCTATATTTGAAAACGATATAGATTTAAAAAATTCAGCTAAAAGAAATGTTTTAACATCAGGATTAATTTCAACATATCCATTTATTTCTTCAAGTATCTTTGATGAGAATGGAATTTTTATTGGAAAAAACATATATAATAATTCTTTGATTTTTGTAGATAGATATAATACAGAAAAATATAAAAATGCAAATATGTGTATTTTTGGAACAAGTGGTTCAGGAAAATCTTTTTATACAAAATTATTAATATTAAGATATAGATTATTTGGGATAGAACAATATGTAATTGATCCGGAAAGAGAATATATAAATTTAGCAAAAGCCCTAGAAGGAACTATTATTAAAATTGGACCATCATCAAATAATTTTATAAATGTAATGGATATTAGAGAAGAATCGTTAGAAGAGGGAGAAAAAGGATATCTTGTAACTAAAATATCTAAACTAATTGCTTTTTTTGATTTAATTTTTGGTAATTTAAATGAAGAAGAAAAAGCAATTTTAGAAGAAAAATTAATTGAAGTTTATAACTTAAAAAATATAAACTTTGATGATAATAGTTTATTTCTGGACAATACAAATAGTATTATTTCAAAAAAGTTTAAGTCAAGTAGAGATATGCCGATTTTAGAAGACTTATATAATGTTCTAAAAAAAGACGAAAAATCCAAAAAATTTAGTATAAAATTAATTCCGTTTGTAAAGGGATCATTAAGCTTTTTTAATAATTATACAAATATAGAGTTAAATAATAAATTAATTATTGCTGATGTCTACGAGTTAGGGGAAGAAAATTTAAAATATGGTCTTTTTGTTTTTGTTGAACTTTTTTGGGACAAGATTAAACTAAATAGAAAAAAGAAAAAAGCAATTTATTTAGACGAAATTTGGAGATTAATTGGAGTAACTTCAAATAAAGAAGTAGCAAGTTTTATTTATAAAATTTTTAAAACAATTAGAAAATATGGAGGAAGTGCGGTTGCAATTACCCAAGATATTTCTGATTTATTCAGTTTAGAAAATGGAATTTATGGAAAAAGTATTTTAAATAATTCAAGTATTAAATCTTTTTTTTCATTAGAAGAAGAAAATATTAAAATTTTATCAGAAAATATTAATTTATCAGAAAAAGAAAAAATAGAAATTAAATCTTTAAAAAGAGGAGAGAGTTTAATGTTTATTGGAGATGAACATATTTTAGTAAATATAGAATCATCTGACTTTGAAAAATCATTAGTTTAAAAAATGTATATAAAAAAATCTAAAAAAGGAGGTGATTTGTATAATAGAAATATTGACAGCAATAGGAGATCAGAATTTAAATAATGCATTAAGATTTGAAAGCGAATTTGAAATTCCGGAAAAAGATATTTCTTATAGAGAAGGTGTTTTAGAATGCTTAGAAAAAGAAAAAAATATAGACATTGTTATTTTATATGAATAAATAACATGAGAAATCGAAATATGTAATCTAATACAAAGTATAATAATAATTAATACTGAAATAGTTAGATTTTTTATTTT
>CAYTEX010000169.1:0-2889 GCA_964437015.1 uncultured Clostridium sp.
TATATGTAACTCCAGAATTAAAAAGAAAAAAGAAAATATATAAATTTAATTTTATATTATCTATAATACTAATTGTCGGAATTTTCTCTTTTTATGCTTATGCAGAATATGACAGAAACAAAAATGAAGATATTTCAAAAGACATATTAGAGGGAATGACAATAGGGGAAGATTCTACTACAATTAGCAAAGAGGATAGTATTTGGATTATTGCATTAGACGGAGGAACTGATTCAGCAAATTTATATTCTTCACAAAAAGTGAATGAAGAAAATAGCAATACAAATTATATAACAAATAATAATGCAGAAAAAAATAATAAAGAGACCAATAATAAAAGTGGAACAAATGAAAGGCGTACAGGAACATATACTGCTTCAAATGGAAAAACATATTCAACGGTTGGATCTATTTCAATTCCATCAATAGATGTAAATTATCCAATATTATCAGAAACAACAGATAGTTTATTAAAAGTTTCAGTATGTAAATTTTGGGGATGCAATCCTAATGAAGTAGGAAATTTATGTATTGCTGGACATAATTACAGGAACAAAAAATTTTTTAGTAAAGCAATAAATTTAGTTGTTGGAGATACTATAGAAGTTACAGATTTAGATGACAAAACTGTTCAATATGCAGTATATGACAAATATACTGTAGATCCAAATGATGTTAGTTGTACAAGTCAGCTTACAAATGGTAAGAAAATTGTAACACTTATTACTTGTACAAACGATAGTCAACAAAGGGTAGTAATAAAAGCAGAAGCAATATAAAAAGAACTAATAAGAAATTAGTTCTTTTTTCTTATTTCTGATTTTTTATTAAATAAGTTAAATCTCTTAAAATATCAAGACCATTGCGAATTTCGTCTTCAGAGAAATATTCTAAGTACTGTTTTGTTTTGAGCAAAACATTGTCATCAAGACCAAATAGAATATAGTCTGCTGAATGACCACTTAAATCTCTAAGAAGCTTTATGCTTCTATACATGAGATTTCCTCTGCCATCTTCAATTAATCCTAAAAACTGACTTGAGATACCAATTTGTTTTGCCAAGTCAGATTTATTAAGTTGAAGCTCAACTTCTCTAATATATTTTATTCTCTTACCTCTAAGTATTTGCTCTTCTTTTTCTAGGGTAGTATCGTATTTTTTACTCATTTAATCATCTCCTAATATAAACTTTAAAAAGGATATAACATAAAATATTCAAATTGATAGTGAAACAAAATGTGTACTTATGGTAAAAAATGAGATTGTGTGGTATATTGAGTAAAAGGAGGGGAAGAGATGAAAGGCAACTTTATGAAAATACTTATTATAGAAGATGATTTAAATGACTGCAATGCATTTAAAAAATGTGTAGAAAATAGACAAGACATTGAAATTGTGGGAATAACAGATTCTGATATAGAAGGTTTACAGCTCGTAAAAGTAAAACATCCTGAAGGAATAATTTTAGACTTAGAGCTAAATGAAAGTACATCAGGAAATACAGATTCATTTGAATTCTTACAAAAAATAAAAGAACTAAAACTAGATTATGAACCAATAATTATAGTTACAACTCATATTAATTCAAAACGTACTTATGAAATACTTCATCGAAATGGGGTAGAATTAATTCTTTACAAAGACCATCCAAAATATTCTCCAGATCATGTATTAAACAATTTTATTACATTAAGAAAAACAAATGTTACCAAAAACATATCTATAGAAGACAAGCTAGAAAGTGAAGAAGAAAAAACATTAAATCTTATTAATGCTGAATTAGATTTAATAGGAATTTCACAAAAAATGGTAGGAAGAGAATATATTGAAGATGCAATACTATATTTAGTAAATAATGATAAAACTAATATAAATGTAATTCAATATTTAACTAATAAATATAAAAAATCAGCAACAACTATAACTAATGGAATACAAAATGCAATTAATTATGCTTGGAGGATTTCTGCAACAGAAGATTTAGAAAAATATTACAAAGCAAGAATAAACTATGCAACAGGTGTACCAACGCCAATGGAGTTTATATACTTCAATGTAGATAAAATAAAAAAAGAGATGTGAAACAATAAACACATAAAAACACAAAAAATCGATATCAGTTGATATCGATTTTTTTTCATCATTTTTTCTCAAAATTTCTCAAATTTTATTATTTAAAAATACATCTAGATTTCTTATAAATGATGATATTTTTTAAATAACAAAAAAGAGATAAACGCCTAAGAGAAAGGTGGTGAGATGTATGAGCTGGTGGGAAGAATTTATGAGATGGCTACAAAAATGGGGTAGATAAGAGTATAAAAATAAGCAATTTTATATTGCTTATTTTTGTTTTGTAATATATAATATATATAGTGATGTAATATTAAAGAAACAGGAATAAATGGAAGAAATGAAAGAATCGGTTGAATTAATAAAAATATTTTTTATGGGATATTTTACATATTTCACATATAAAAAGATAACCAATAATAAAAGTACAATTAATAAAATTATATTATTGATAGGAATGATTACCATATCATTTTTAACAATGTATATAAGAAGAAATATTGATTATTTTATAAGTATTCCGGTCTTTATTTTTTTGCTAAGTATATTATTTTGCTCAAAAAATTATAATAATTTTGGATATTCAGTTTTTTTAACTTCCATTGCTTTATGTATGAATTACATAATTAATTTTATTTCTATAGTAATAACTTTTTTTATTAATAAAAATTTTTATATAGAAAATGATTATATCAATATAATAATAATGATAATCATACAGACACTAATTTTATTTTTTATGTGGAGGATAAAAAGGATACAAAATGGGTTTAATTATTTGAATCAAAAAGTAAATAATGATTTTTTAAATATCAC
>CAYTEX010000170.1:0-2826 GCA_964437015.1 uncultured Clostridium sp.
ACTACTAATGCTTCTTCTGGTGTATATGCATCTCTTTCTACTCTGTTTAGTATTAATCCTGTAAACTGATCTACTAGCTCTAATATGTCACTTTCTTTTTCTCTAGGATCACTTTGACTATATCTGTTAACTTCCTCACACATTTTGCAAAAATGTTTGCTAAAACCTAATGTACTTAAATATTCTGCTCCTTCTTGTGCATATGTTTCTAATTTACCTATTTTTTGTGCATTTTCAACTATCTTACAATTGCATAAAAGCATCGCAGTTAAAACTTCGTTTTAATCTACATTTATTTTCATATATTCTATAAATAATTTAGTTATTTCTGCTTTTAAAACTATTGATTTATCAAAAAATATTCCTGATTTTTTCGATAAATAATATGCAATAATCATTTTCTCAGCTAAATTTTTTTCATCTAATATATAGGTTGCAAAATCTTCCATTTTTTCCTCCTAAGTTTTTTATCTCAATTTTATTATATTTCATCTTTCGACAAATAGCAAGTAATTTTTTTAAAATTTTTATAAATATTCTGTAAAATTTTTATTAAGTTATTTATCTAATTTTCATCTAAAAAAGAGGTATTTTCAATTATATCCCTTTTTAAAAAATTATTACTTATAATTCCTGTTCCTACAAAGACGTCTTTGTAATACACTCTACATACTTCATCTTTTTTTACGTATTTTATTTTTACTCCATTTAGAAATTTTTTCATCTTTTCAGAATTTAGTTCTATTTTTTCTTTATCTTCTAAGAACTTTTCTATTGATATAAAATTTTCTTGAACTATTTCATCATTATTAATATCTTCCATTTTTAAAGAATTTTGTATTGAAAATTTTCCAACTCTAGTTCTTTGTAGTTCTTTCATATATCCGACTGTTCCTAATTTTTCTGCAATGTCTTCACACAAAGTTCTGATATATGTACCTTTTGAGCAATGTACTCTATATGTTATTTCCATATCTTCTTGTGATATTGAAATAAGCTCTATTTCATATATCTCAATATTTCTTGGAGGTATTTCAACATCTTGCGACTTTCTTGCATATTCATATAATTTTTTTCCGTTAACCTTTATAGCTGAATATATAGGAGGTATTTGCGTAATCTTGCCTTCAAACTGTTTTAAAACCTTGTTTACAAAATTCTCTTCAAGCATACCTTCTGATACGTCTTTTTGTTCTACAACATTTCCTTCTAAATCTCCAGTTGATGTTTTATATCCTAATTTTATAGTTGCAATATATTCCTTATCATGATTAATTAAATACTTAGAAAGTTGAGTTCCTTTTCCTATAAGTATAGGAATGACCCCTGTTGCTAAGGGGTCTAAAGTTCCTGTATGTCCTACTTTTTCACGAAATATTCCTTTTATTTTTTGAACCACATCATTTGATGTCCAATTTTTTTCTTTATTTATAACTATAATTCCATTCATAATTTTCCTTAATCCTCTTTCTTAGGAATTATCTCTTTTAGAATATTATCTATTTTAGCTCCATATTCCATAGAATCATCAATTTCAAATCTAAGTTCAGGAGTATATCTTAGATTAATTCTTCTTGCAATTTCAGATCTCATAAAGCCAGCTGCACTCTTTAAACCATCTAAGGTTTCTTTAACATTTTTGCAATTTAATAAACTAATATAGACTTTAGCATATCTTAAATCTGGAGACGTCTTTACTTTTGTAACACTTATCATTCCCGTTATATGTGGGTTTTTCAAATTGTTATCGATAATAATGCTAAGTTCTTTTTTAAGCTCTTCATTTATTTTATCCATACGATTAGAATTCTTTTTAGCTGTCACTATATACACCTTCCTTTCTATTTTTCTCTTAAAGTGAAGATATTATTATTTTTCAAAAAATAACAATATCTTCACTTTTTGAGATAAAATAAAATATCACGCTTACATAAAATTTTTAATTCTTTTATCTCTCAGCTTCTTCTACATCATCTTCTTTTTTATAATATGATGCTCCATATGGATCTAATTCATAATCAAATCCAATAGGTTCACTAGGCTTTTTTGGTTCTTTTAATTTTTTAGCCCATTCTTTTTTCTTTCTATCAAAATCTCTCTGTCTTTGATGTTTATTTGCCATAAAACTACCTCTCCTATCTCTTTATCTCTCTCATTACAAATGCTTCTATAATATCTCCCTCTTTAATATCATTGAATTTTTCTAACTGTATACCACATTCAAAATCTTTAGCAACTTCTTTAACATCATCTTTGAAACGTTTTAAAGAAACAAGTTTTCCTTCATGAATAACAACATCATCACGTAAAACTCTAACACCAGCATTTCTTTCAATTTTTCCTGTAAGAACCATAGCGCCACCAACTGTACCTACATTAGAAATCTTAAATATCTGTCTTATTTCAGCTGTACCAATTAATTCTTCTTCAAATTTAGGATCTAGCATTCCCTTCATAGCAGCTTCTACATCTTCAATAGCTTGATAAATTATAGAATACTGTTTAATTTGAACTTCATCTTTTTCAGCTTCTTGTTTTGCACTTGCAACAGGTCTAACGTTAAATGCAATAATTATAGCATTTGAAACCTTTGCTAAAGTAACATCAGATTCTGTTACAGCTCCAGCTGCAGCGTGAATTACTTTAACTCTAACTTCTTCATTTGTAAGTTTTTCAAGCGATTGCTTTAATGCCTCTACAGATCCTTGAACATCAGCTTTAACTATTAAGTTAAGTTGTTTTAATTTTCCTTCTTCCATTTGTCCAAATAGATTATCTAAAGTAACTGCTTGCATAGCATTTATTGATTTTTCTCTTTCTTGACGT
>CAYTEX010000171.1:0-2823 GCA_964437015.1 uncultured Clostridium sp.
TTGTTGATAAGGAAAATGAAAACTTAAAAAAAGAAATGGAAATATCTATTCAAGCAGGAGAGTTAGTTGGAAAAATCTATGATGAAATATTGCCATTATATAAAAATCCTGAAAATGTAGAATCTCTAAAAAGCTTAAATATGCTTTGCGTAAGATTAGTATTTTGCTTATATGCAGAAGATGCTGGATTATATTGAAAAAGGAAAGATGACTCAAAAAGAATATATGGAGTGGCTGGAGAAACAGTAAATTAAAAATGGAGAAAATAAATGAAGATAGTTGAAGAAATAAACAAGATATATCAAAAAAATAAGAAAATAAAGCTGTTTTTAGATATGGATGGAACTATAACAGAATTATTGTTTGATTCTGAAAAAATATATTTAAAAGAAGGGGAATATTTAAATAAAAAGCCTATAAAACCAATAATAAATAAAATTAAAGAAATTAATAAAAAATTTCCTTTAATAAAAATCAATATTTTAAGTTGTTCTAAAACAAAATGTATGGTAAAAGAAAAAAAAGAGTGGTTAAATAGGTATATGCCAGATATTAAGCAAAGAAGAAGAATTCTTTTATGCGAAGAAACAGGAGATTATACACAAAAAAGTGTTAATTTAGTTAAGGCTCAATATATAAAAAATAGTTTAAAAGATAACGAGTTAGCAATTTTGATTGATGATGATATAAGAGTTTTATCAGCTGCAAAAGAGGTTATCAATGATAGAATTCTGTTATTTCATGTTACATCATTATTGATTTAACTTAATAAAAGGGGGAGAAAATAAAGATATGGAAGAATTAGAATTAATAATACTTAACCAAAAGGATGAAAAGGAAATAAATAAAGAAATAAAAGATTTTATAAATAATAATGAAAATACTTCGGAAAATATCCCATCAACTTTCTTTTTAGTGAATAGTAAAAAAAATGGTAAGATAATTGGAAGTGTAAAAATTAATCATTATTTAGATAAAAATCTATTTAATAGGGAAGGTCATATAAAAATCAATATACTACAAGCAGAAAAAGAAAAAAATAATTATATAGAATTAATTAAATTAGCTTTAATAAAATGTAAGGAATATGAAATTGGAAGAGTGTTAATATATTGCAATAAAAACGATATATTATTAAAAAATGCTATTGAAAATAATGGCGGTATATTAATTAAAGAAATGGTTGCTACAAATGAGAATGTAAATGAAAAATATTATATTTCATTAAAAAAGAGATATGCTAATAGGCACAAACAAAATAAACCAAATAGTGATTTAATTTATGCAGTTGAAAGTTTTAAAGAAGAGAAAAATAATATAGATGTTTCATATTATAATTTTAATAATGCTGATATAAAAATCGTTACTCCAAAGGGTAAAGTTATAATAGATAATAATTATAAATTACTAGGTTTTTATAATTATAATTCTAAAGTAAAATTATCTGCTTTTTATGATAACAATAATGAGATAATAGAATGGTACTTTGATATTGCAAAAGAAATTGGTAAAGAAAATGGTGTTCCATATGAAGATGATTTATATTTAGATGTTGTTGTTAGACCAGATGGAAGAATTAGATTATTAGATGAAAATGAATTGAAATGTGCTTTAGATAAGTATGAAATTACTAAAGAAGAATATAAAATGGCATATGAAGAAGCAAATAAATTAATAGCTCAATTAACAGGAAATGTAGAAAAATTAAAAACATTTACAGATAAATATTTAAAATATTTTGGAAAAATATGTAAATAATACTGGAAAATATTGAAAAATTAACGTTTATATGTTATAATATAATTATGTAACTGAGGCACATGCCTCAAAACAAAGCATAAGAAAGGACATAAAATGGAAAGAGTAACTTTAAAGTGCGGTATTACACCTCATCCTCGGGAAAACGAGGACTTGAGGCAAATCTACTTCCTGTTGACCTATGCCTGCAATAAGGCTTGCCCGTACTGTATTGAACCGAATGTACATTCGGGAAAATATATTACAGAGGAAGCATTTGTGGCGGGCATGCAGCTTGCACACACTTTGGACATGAATACGCTATACCTGCATGGGGGTGAGCCGACTGTTCACCCAAATGTTGTAAGCTTTGCTCAGTTGGCAAAGGACGACGGGTTTCATGTGAACATGTTCACCAATGGAATTCGGATGGAAGTGTTGCGCCAGCTGGACGGCATTGTTGACGAAATCCGCTTTTCCTATGAGCCTGGTTTGGAATTCATGTTCCAGAATCAGGCAAAGTGGAAAAGTAGAGTCAAGCTTTATATCATGGCTACAACCGACAGCTATCCTACAGAGGAGAGCTTGATGGAAGTCGTTGACCATGCCCTAGAGCTTGGTATGGGGTGCAAGGTTCGTACACTGAACCCTGTAAACCCTTATGCGTATTCCCATCAGTTTGTGCCATATCTGCACAACAAACTCCTTGAAATGCCTGAAGAGGAAATTGTGTGCGACGGCAACAAGGCCGCTTACTGGATCAAAAATCACCGTGTGGTGGTACGACTTGGCAACATGCAGCTGAATCCTGGACACTTGAAATACAGCGTTGATCCAGATGGAGTGCTTCATAGTCGCTTCACGCACTCAGACAAAGATGCTATCGTGCCTTCGCACGAGATCGAAGCACAGAGAACGTTTTGGAAGCCTCTGGTGGAGAGACTCAGAGAAATCTAATGTCCTTCACTAGAAGGTATCCGTGTCCTTCCTCCTGCAATCCCAACTGGGATTGCAGGAGTTTTAAAATATAGTATAATTAATAATCATCTATTTTTCAAAATCCTTTTATTAGCAATTATAATACTT
>CAYTEX010000172.1:0-2797 GCA_964437015.1 uncultured Clostridium sp.
AAAATTGTGGAGCTTTTCTAGCTTTTTTAAGACCATATTTCTTTCTTTCTTTCATACGTGGATCTCTTGTTAAAAATCCGTTTGATTTTAATATTGGTCTATATTCAGAATTAGCTTTATTTAAAGCTCTTGCTATACCATGACGAACTGCTCCAGCTTGACCTGTATATCCTCCACCTTCTACAGTAGAAATAACATTATATTTAGCTGTAGAGTTTGTAACAGTCAAAGGTTGTTTAACAATTACTTTTAATGTTTCTAAACCAAAATATTCATCTAGATCTTTTCCATTAATTATAATTTTTCCATTTCCTTCGATTAGTCTAACTCTTGCTATAGCATTTTTTCTTCTACCTGTACCATAATAATATTTTTTTTCAGTTTTAGGCATTTATTATTCCTCCCTTTAATATTAAAAATTCCATATTTCTGGCTTTTGAGCTTGATTTTCATGTTCACTATTACTATATACTCTTAATTTTTTTAGCATTTGAGAACCAAGAGTGTTGTGTGGTAACATACCTTTTATAGCAAGCATCATAACTTTTTCTGGATTTTTTTCCATCATAACTTTAGCAGAAAGCTCTTTCATTCCACCAATATATCCTGAATGATGTCTATAAATTTTGTTGTTTAATTTGTTTCCTGTAAACTTAACATCTTTACAATTAATGACTATAACATGATCACCAGTATCTATATTTTTTGTATAAATTGGTTTATGTTTTCCAGCAAGTAGTCTAGCTGCTTCTGTTGCAACTCTACCAAGAGGTTTGTTTGCTGCATCAATTATATACCATTTTCTTTCAATTTCACTTTTTTTAACACTATATGTAGTATTGTTCATGGCAAAATATTTCCTCCTATTTTTTAATTAATTTATATGATAATTAAATTAAAACCACCGGGGAGAAGTTTTATACTTAATTCATATTTTTTATTTGTACCGAATAATTTTATTACAAAAAAGCAAAAATGTCAAGTGTTTTAGTAAATTTTTGCAAATAAGAGTTACTGTTTGGTAAGAATAATTAAAATCTTGCTAAGCTATGTAGCTATATAAAAAAGGATTATTATGATAAATAAAAAAGAAAGTTTTTTTAAAAGTGTGTTTTACTTGCTTTTATCTCAAATGTTTATAAAAGTGATAGGTTTAGTTTATAAAATTTATTTAACTAATAAAGAAGGGTTTGGAGATAGTGGAAATGCGGTTTATGGTAGCGGATTTCAAATATATGCGTTACTATTAACTTTTTCTTCTACTGGAGTACCAAATGCAATTTCAAAATTAGTTGCAGAGAGGTTAGCCGTAGGGGATAATAAAGGAGCTCATAATATTTTTAAAATTTCTTTAATTACATTTGCTCTATTAGGAATAATGGGTAGTATGTTATTATTTTTTTCAGCAAGAAATTTGGCAAAATACTGGATTCAAATTCCTGAAGCAGAGAACTCTTTGATTTGCTTAGCTCCATCTATCTTTTTTGTTTCAATTATTGCAGTTTTTAGAGGATACTTTAATGGAAGACAGAGTTTTTCTATAACTGCAAAATCGCAAAGTATTGAACAGGTTTTTAAGACTATTTTGACAATTGCATTTGTAGAGATTGTTACATATCTATTAAGAACAAATATAAGTATAATGGCTGGAGCAGCAAATTTGGCAACAACTTTTGCAACAATTATAAGTTTTACATATGTTTTTTTCTATTATAAAAAGGTTAAAGGACAAATAGGCCAAGAAATAAAGCAAAGTGTAAACTACACACCAATAAGGATAAGAAAGACATTAAAAAATATTTTAAGTGTTGCAATTCCGATATCTATAAGTAGCTTAATTGCATCGTTTAATAAAAATATAGATTCATTTACGGTGGTTAGATTTTTAAAAACTATAACCTCAGAACATGAGGCAAAAGTGCAGTATGGAATATTAAGTGGAAAGATTGATAGCTTATGTACATTAGCATTTTCACTGAACATACCATTTGTTACAGTGTTTATGCCAGATATTGCAAGAACTATTGCAAAAGGAGACAGAAAAAAAACTGATAAAAAAATAAAACAATTTATTTGCATAAGCATTTTAATAGCTTTACCAATAACACTAATTATGATTGTTTTTTCTGAACAGGTATTAAAAGCTCTTTTTCCAAATGCAAGCTCTGGCGCAATATATTTAAAAATTTCTAGTATACAAATAATTTTTATGCTTGTAGGTCAAACAGTTAATTCTATCTTACAAGCTTTAGGTAAAGTGAATATTCCACCGATAAGTTTTGGTATTGGTATGATTTTTAAATTTTTGTGTAATATTATTTTAATACCTAATCCTAAATTTGGTATATTTGGAGCGATAATAGGAAATATTATATGTAATGTAGTTGTATGTACCATAAGCTTAACATCACTTCTAGTTATACGTAAAAATGCTGAATATGCCAACTCTATTCGGTGAAGATAGTATTATTTCAAAGGAAAAAATATAGAAAATAATAAAAAATTAATAAAAAAAAGAAGGATTTTATCGAATGTTGGCGAATAAATTAATAAAGTAGGTTATAAAGGTGCAATAAATAAGCATTTAAAGTAACTACATAACAATTTTTTAGGAGGTAATTTAAAATGAACAAAGCTGAATTAGTAGCAGCAATAGCTGCAAAAACAGGAGACACAAAGAAAGCAGCTGAAGCATCACTTAACGCTTTTGTTGAAGTTGTAACAGGAGCACTTAAAAAAGGAGACAAAGTTCAATTAGTTGGATTTGGATCTTTTGAAGTAAGAAAAAGAGCAGCTA
>CAYTEX010000173.1:0-2795 GCA_964437015.1 uncultured Clostridium sp.
TTGGCACCCTTTCACTTAGCCCTCACTAACGTTCGGCGCGAACATTTTCCAAAAATTTTTTTAGAAGTTCTAACTCAATTACTTTCAATGCGCTTTTTTCGTAATTCAATATATTTTATCCTAAGTTAATATGTTAATAAATTATAAAAATTATAAAAAATATAAAAAAAAAATAATTGTACGCATTTAAAATGTGTACAATTTCTTGTTTTTTTTACTATTTAATCTTACTTTATGTATTCTCAGTTCCTGTGTTTGCCTCAAAAGGTATAAATTTATTAACAACATTTTCTTTTATTGTGTCATTTGCTCTAAATGTAATAAATGAATTGTTGATTTTGTTTTCAACTATTTCTTCAATTTCGTCTGTATTTGAATGTTCTGCCAAAACAAGCTCGCTAACCAATATTTGCTTTGCATTATTTAGCATTTTCTTTTCCCCTGTAGAAAGACCTTTTTCTTTTTGTTTAAAACTTAAGTTTCTAACTACATCAGCAATTTCATATATGTCTCCACTTTTAAGCTTATCCATATTATCTCTATATCTTTTGTTCCAGTTTTTGTTCATTTCAGTTTCATCTTGCTCTAGTACTTTAAATACTTTATCTGCTGCCCCTTTATCTATTATAGATCTTACTCCAACTTGCTCAGCTTTTGCTATTGGTACCATAACTTTAACTTCCCCTGGCATTTTAAGTATGTAGTAAGACTGTTTTTCTCCTAATATGTCTTTTTCCTCAATTGAATCAATTGTTCCAGCTCCATGCATTGGATATACAATTTTGTCTCCTATATTAAACATTATGTTTTCTCCTTTCTTTACATTATGTCAATAAACAATTTCTTCTTTGAATGTCATCAACAATTATATTATACTACAAATTTCCAAAAAAGTCAAAATTTTCTGAAATCAATTTTTTTCGCAATATTATGTGAATTACAAGGATTTTTACCTTTTATTTCCAAAAATTTTTATATAAATTAATTATTTTTAACAGAATTTATAATATTATCAATCAACAAAGCATTTGTAACCACACCAATCCCCCCTGGAACAGGAGTTATTGCATAGGCTTTTTCTTTTACATCTTCAAAGTCTATATCTCCACATATTTTTCCATTTTGAAAATTTATACCTACATCTATTAAAATTGCTCCATCTTTTATCATCTCTTTTTTTAAGAACTTTGCCTTACCAATTGCCATTATAACAATATCTGCTCTTTTTAAAATTTCAGCTATATTCGTAGTTTTTGAATGGCAAATAGTAACCGTGGCATTTTTTTCTAATAATTGTGGAATAAGTGGTTTTCCTACAATATTGCTTCTTCCTACAATAACAACATTTTTTCCTGTTAAATCAATATTATAGTAATCCAAAGTTTCAATTACAGCTTTACTTGTACATGGTATATTTACATTTTTTTCTCCAACAAAAACTTTTCCCAAACTTTCATGTGTAATTCCTTCTATATCTTTTTCTAATGGAATAGTATTTATTAAATCAAATAAATTTCTAGGAAGTGGCTGTTGGCACATAATTCCTGTAATTTCATTTGACTCCTTTGCTTCGATAAAATTCTTTTTAAATTCTTCTTCTGTATTTGCAATTTGCAAAATAAATTTTATTCCATATTTCTCACAGTTCTTTTCAATTCGCCTTATATATGTCGAGCTTGATTCATCTGGGTTTAGTGCAAGAACCGCAAGATATGGTTTTTTATTTATTCTCTTTATTTTCTCATCAATTTTCTTTTTAATGTTTTCGCTAACAGTTTTTCCATCTAATAATAGTTCCATAATATTATTCCTTTTTTATATATTGTTCTTTATTTAAAATTAATTTACATTATAAATATTTTTTGCTTCCTCATATAATTTTTTATATTTTTCTGTTAATGTATTTTTATAAATTTCATCTTTAATTGACCCAATATTTATTTTAACATTTTCTATACCTGCTTCAACTGATGTATATGCATACATTGTGCATATTTTAAAATCACTTGAAAGCATCCTATTTCCAACTTGACTTATTCTTTTGGCAAGTTTTAATGTATTTAATGCATTTTCTGTAACTTCTATACAAAATTCAGCAGATTTTTTAGAAACTTCTTCAAGTTTCTCTGGTTCTTCTTTTCTTTTTTTATATGCAGCAAGGATTTCTTTAAGAATTTTTTCATCTTGATCAATTGCCTTCAAAGTGTTCCTTCTTAGTTCCTCACATTCCTCTTTTATTTTTAATACTTCTTCTCTAACATTTTGATATTTTTTTTTATCTTTAGTTAAATTGCATATATAATCAATTAAAGCATCTACAATTGAAAGAACCATAGATACTACGCTTCCTCCTGCTATTTCTGTATCTTTACTTTCTAAATCAGATAAAATTGGCATTAATTTTTCATAATACATAGTTAATCTCCTTTACTTTTTTCTTCTTAAAATCCAATTTTCTTCACATTTAATCGGTAATTTCATCTTTACCTGTTGTCCCTGCTTCCCTGGATTAACTGTTTCTATTTCTTCATCTGTATCTATATCCCAAAGTTTTTCAATATTGAATTTTATTGGTTCTAATTTTCCAGGAATTAAAAGTTCTAATTCATCACCAATTGATAATTTATTTCTTATTTCTATTATAGATTTTTCTTCATTATATTCTATTACTTTTCCTCCAAATTCATATTTTAAATTATATTGCTTTCCTTCATATTCTTGAATATCTTTATTGTTTCTATCATTAAAATAAAATGTTGTTAATCCTCTTGTTTTTATTTTTTCTATTTCTTTTA
>CAYTEX010000174.1:0-2775 GCA_964437015.1 uncultured Clostridium sp.
CTATTGCTAAAAATAGTACTATTCCATCTTGTCTTTGTCCTATTGCAGAACGAGGAGCAGTTCCCCAGCCTCCATTTCCTACAACAGTAGATGCTTTACCATTTACTATTAAAAATGGTCCACATGTTACGGCATCACGCATTCCAAGTTTTTCAGCTGTTGCCTTAGTACAATTTGACGCTAGTACCAATTTATCATTCTTATCAAATCCTATTATTCCTCCAGCACCAGCATAGTAGTAACTTGTAACTAATTTTCCTTTTGAATATGTAATTCCAAGCGGATTTGCTGCATTACTATTGTAATTTGGATCATCAAATCCACCGCCATTTATAGCAACTATAGCGTTATTATTTTTTGCCATTGTTGTTAAATATTGTCCGCTTTTTCCAATTTTGGCTGTAACCAATGTTTGAACTTTTGAAGGATCATATATAGCAGCAAGGTATCCAGAGTATCCTTTTCCTGAAATATTTATTATTTTATATTTATCATCTGGATGATCTTTTTCTAAAATGGCTTTTTCGTATTCATTAGCATATTCCTTTTTTTCTTCAATTCCTATCGTTATAGCATCTATATCTGTATCTTCAACAATTTCATCTACTTTATTATTTGCCATAACCTCATCTATAGTTTCTGGACTATAAAATAAATATGCTATCCATTGATGTGACATTGTTGTCATTGCTGTTGTAATTAACCAATCCCTAAATCCATGATATGGTCCATATAATAAAAAGCCTAATGACCCTGCTCCTAATATAAACAATACACATAATGTTATTATAACTTTTTTTGCTATATTCTTTTTTTTCTTTTTCATTTTCTTTCCATTTTTTTTGTCATTTTTCTTGTTTCTTAATGCCTTAGGTATTTCTTCTTCGTCTACTTTTCCAAAAATTTGATTCATCTGTTTCTTCCTCCATTTATATATCTTACTATATTTTTTTTTTATTTTCAATATTTTTTTATTGATTATTCGTTACAGTTCCTTATGAGACTTATTATAGCTGTAGCAAGTCCATAACTCTCACCTTCAGCTCTAAATGAGTGGATTTGCTCTTTGTTGCATACTGAGCATATCCCGCTATCTTCTATATTTTCTTCTAGAATTCCAATATTTTTTAGTATTAGTTTATTAATTAGAATTGTATCAACATACCATTTTTCATCTCTTTTTTCTATAAATCTCTCTGTATTTCCAAGTTTTTCAAACTTATCGTAAAACATTTTTTTAACATCTTCTCCAACTTCAAAATGACATTTTCTTATACTTGGACAAATACATACAATTATGTTCTCTGGTTTACATCCGTAGTTTTCTATCATTTTTTCAACTGTTTTTACAGATATTTCTTGTAAGGTTCCTTTCCAACCTGAGTGTGTATTTGCAATAACTTTTTTAACAGGATCAAAAAACAGTAATAATATACAATCAGCATTTGTTGTAGCTAGTACTATGTCTTTTTTATCTGTAATTAGACCGTCTGATGGATCTTTTGTATCAATAGTTACATTTTCTTCTATGTTATTTATACAAACTACATTATCAGTATGTGCTTGATTAGCTTTTGTTATTTTTTTATAATCTGCTCCTATTTCACTACAAAGTGTTTTATAATTGTTCATATTACTTTGATAAATATTTATTGGTAAAGGTTCTCTATTTGCCTTAAAAGTCCTATAACTTTTATTAATTCCAATCGAATATGCATGAGAAATCATATTTTCAAATTTTTTTAATCTTTTAAACTGTAAAAATTCATTTTCTTTATTTCTTATATGAATAACCTTTTCATTAGTTAAATCTATGTCATACATTTTCAAAAAAATCCTCCTTTGTCTTCTTATTTATAAATCTATATTCTGTTTTATATATTCCAGAATTTAAATTACATATGTTTTTATATGTGCAATATTCACATGGCGTTTTTTTATTTTTATAATATGGTCTTAATTCAATATTTCCATTTAATATTTCATTTATAATTTCTCTTATTGTTGTACTTACATAATTTTGAAGTTTAATAAATTCTTCTTTTGTAACAATACTACTTTTTTTAGGACTCAAATTGCCTTCCTTATCCATATAAGCTGGAATCACCTTTGAAGATGTAGAAGGTGTTAAATTATTATCTTGCATAATAGCCACTTTTACGTCTGCTAAAATTAATCCTTTCATCTTGAAATTATTTTTTATTTTTTCTTCAATTTCCTCTTCTGATAATTTTTTATCAGAATTTATTACTTGTTCTAAAAGATTGAAATATAATATTCCAGCTGGTATAAAATCTTCAATTTTACACATTGCATCAAGATATGTTATTAGCTGTAATTGCAAACCTCCGTATATATTAGTGAAATCCATATCTTTTATAGATGATTTATAATCAATTATTCTAATGTATTTATCTTGTCCATCTTTTGCTAAGTCTACTCTATCTATTTTTCCTATTATTTCTATCGTTTTTCCATTTTCTAAATTAATTCTAATAGGTTTATAATCACCTTTTCTTTCGTCAAAAGCAATTTCTGTTCCAATAATTTCAAAGTCACTTGAATTTATACCTAAAATAATATATTTTATAGCTTTTAAAATTATTCTTTTTAATCTTATTACTAAAAGCTGATACTTTTTGGTTGCAGTAAATATGTAATTTTTGCTATCTTGCAACTTCTCTTCAATTATTTTGTCAACTATATCTTTTATTGTTTGTTCATCTATTATTTTTATGCTTACATTTCTTGACTTTGCTTCTTGAAAAAACTGAT
>CAYTEX010000175.1:0-2535 GCA_964437015.1 uncultured Clostridium sp.
CTTTTAAAGTTTTTCCTGTTCCATTTGGAAGTACTACTGTACCTCTAACTTGTTGATCTGCATGTTTTGAATCTACTCCAAGTTTTACATGTAATTCAACTGTTTCATCAAATTTTGCCTTTGGCATTTTTTCAATAATTTCAAGAGCTTCGTTAATTTCATATTTTTTGTTTTTTTCAACTAACTTTGCGCTTTCAAGATATCTTTTTCCCATTTTAAAATCCTCCTTTGGTTTTAACGAGTTTACACTCTCCCAATATTTTTATATAAATAAAATTTATATCTAATAATTATTCTTCTACAGTAACACCCATAGATCTTGCTGTTCCTGCAACCATACTCATAGCAGCTTCAATTGATGCAGCATTTAAGTCTGGCATTTTTTGTTCTGCAATTGCTCTAACTTGTTCCTTAGTAAGTTTACCAACTTTTTCTTTATTAGGTTTTCCAGAACCTTTTTTGATTCCTAAAGCTTTTTTAATAAGAACTGCAACAGGTGGTACTTTAGTTATGAAGTCAAATGATTTATCTGCATAAACAGAAATAACAACTGGTATAACTAAACCTGCTTGACTTGCTGTTCTATCATTAAAGTCTTTAACAAATTGCATAATATTTACACCACTTGAACCTAATGCTGGTCCTACTGGTGGTGCAGGAGAAGCCTTTCCTGCTTCGATTTGTAATTTTATTTGTTTAACAACTTCCTTTTCTGCCATTTCTGGCACCTCCTTAAATTTAATCGATTTTTTGAACTTGAGAGAATTCTAGCTCAACTGGTGTTTCTCTACCAAACATTGAAACTAAAACAACTACTTTACTTTTGTCTTTTTTGATTTCTTTTACAATTCCTGTGTAACCATCTAATGGTCCTCCAAGAATTTTAACATTATCGTCAACTACATAGTCAATTTTAACTGGAACATTTTCAAATCCCATTTTTCTTATTTCTTCATCTGTAAGTGGAATAGGATCTGTTCCTGAACCAACAAAGCTTGTAACACCTCTTGTATTTCTAACAATATACCAAGTTTGTTCTGTGACTATCATTTTAACTAAAACATATCCTGGAAAAACTTTTTTTAGATTAGTCTTTTTTTGTCCATCTTTTATTTCTATTTGTTCTTCCATTGGAACTATTATGTCAAAAAAGAAATCTTCAAGTTCCCTATTCTTAATTGTTTTTTCTAAGTCTGCCTTAACTTTATTTTCATACCCAGAATATGTATGCACAACATACCATCTAGGAACACTATCATAATCTTTTTGAGACATTTGTTTAAGCCTCCTATTTTAACAATTTTGTATTAAACTAGTTTATTCATTAGATGTTTGTTCGTCTGAATTTTCTTTAACTTCAACTTCAGTTGTAGAATCTGTGTTTTCTTCTCCTTCTGTTGATTCATTATTATTTTCAGAATCCGAACTTTCTTCACTTGACTCTTCTTCAACTTTAAAACTTGATTGAACTTTTTCTTGTATTTTTGTTATTCCATGTTTGTTAATATTGTCGAAACAAAAATCTAATACAAATACAATTAATGCAATAATTACTACAAAAACAATTACAGCAACAGTATTGTTAAAAAGTTCTTTAGGTGTTGGCCAAGTTACTTTTTTTAGTTCAGCTCTCATTGCTTTAAAATAGCTAGTCTTTTTTTCTTTATTATCATTTTTAGCCATTTTATATCCTCCTTAAAATAGCTCTATTATTTTGTTTCTTTGTGTGTTGTACGTTTTTTACAGAATTTACAATATTTAACTATTTCTAGTCTATCAGCATTATTTCTTTTATTTTTTGATGTCATATAATTTCTGTTTTTACATTCTGTACATTCTAAAATTATATTTTCTCTTGGTCCTTTTGCTGCCATTTAATACACCTCCGAAATTTAACTTTTTTTATTTAAAAGTTAATAAAATTGTGCTATTGCACATATTTGTGGTTTTACCACTATATTTGAAACGATGTGAGCATATGCATCTAAGTTACATACGCCTAAATATTATACAACTTTGTACCTCACTTGTCAAGCAATTTTTACTAGTTTTTCAAGATTTTTTCTATTTATTCTTTTGTACTGAATATCCAAATTTTCCAATTTTGGTACCTTGACTATAATATCCTCCATTTGCATAAGATATTAAGCCACATTTTGAAATATCAAATGCTCCATTTTTATCTATATATTTTTCATCTGCATCAATAGAAAGAACTTCTGCTATAAACATATGGTGTGAACCAAGCTCCCTAATTTCTTTTACTTTACACTCTATTGAAGCAGGGCTTTCTTTTATTAAAGGACATTTTACAAAATTAGCTTTTTCTTTAGTTAAATTCATTTCTTTAAATTTATCAAACTTTGCTCCCGTTCTACATCCACACCGATCAGTTGCCTTTGCTAATTCCTTATTTGTTAAATTTATAACAAATTCTCCACTTTCTTTTATAAGATTATATGAATATCTTGTTGGTCTTAAAGATATATAACACATAGCAGGATCTGAATTTATTGTACCTGTCCATGCAACAGT
>CAYTEX010000175.1:2545-2753 GCA_964437015.1 uncultured Clostridium sp.
TGATTTTTCCATTGTACCGCAACTTACCATAACAGCTGGTACTGGATTAATAAATGTTCCTGGTTTCCACATTATCTTTGACATAAGATTTACCTCCTAAATTTTATACACTAAAATTATATATCTAATTTTTTAAATTAGAACACACTTTTATTTTAAATCTTTATATACTTTATAATACCACAAATTCAATTTATTTTAAATAAAG
>CAYTEX010000176.1:0-2749 GCA_964437015.1 uncultured Clostridium sp.
AAAACAAATGCCAGCCTTGCCAACTAAATGGAACCTGTAATAATTAAAACTATTCCGCCGAATAGTTTTTTTAACTTTTGCATAATTTAAATTCCTTTCCAATTAAGAATAATTCAAATACCATAATAAGATTATTATTAATAACATATTAGTATTAAATTATTTTTTATTATATAACAAAGCTTAAAAAAATACAATATTAAAAATTATACCAAATATTTTTCAAAAGAACCTTTTATTACTACTCCATCATCACCTACCATAAAAGCATTTTCATCAAATTCCTTCATGTGTCTTTCAAGTCTCATTCTTTCATATTTATTTAAAACTGTATATATTATATATGTTTTTGTTTCTGTGTATCCACCTATAGCTTCCCAAAATGTTGCACCTCTTTTTAACTCTATATTAATAAACTCTATCATTTTCTTTGGATGTTCTTTTGTAAAAACAAATACTTCAGAGCATATGTTTTGCATATGGTTTTTATCTATCATTATTGTTTCAAAAATTGCATATATTATAGAATATATCATTATTTCAATACCATACTTAAATCCACATATACTATAAACTATTACATTAAATAAAAGAGAAATATTTCCTACTGTAACATTATTGTTTCTCTTACTTAAAGCAACTCCTATTATATCAGTTCCACCTGTTGAACTTCCAGTACTTAAAGCCATACCGATACCTATTCCACCTAAAATTCCACCAATTAAAGTATTACATAACATGTCATTGATTAAAGGCTTTGATGGAATAGGTATAACCATCAAAAATAAAGAATTGATTGAGACTGCAAATAATGTTCTTATAAAAAAGGTTTTGCTTATTTTCTTATATGCAATTAAAAAAAGAGGCACATTAATTAAATAATAAATTATTGAACTGATATCAAAATTAATATTAAGATTAATTGCTGAATTTATTCCTGTTCTTATTAATTGTGAAAGTCCAAGAGTTCCTCCAGTATATAAATTGTTTGGTACAACAAATAAATTAACCGCTAAAGAACAAATAAAAATTCCTAAAGTACACTTTAAAAATTTAAACCATCCCCAATCAAATAGTTTTGATATTTTATAATTATTGCTTTTTTTATTATTAGCAGTTTCAAAATTTGTTTGTATATTATTTCGTTCTTCTACTTTATTCATTTTTTACTCCTTTTTTCATAAAAGAAACTAGGAATAAATCCTAGTCCTTCATAATTACTATTTTTCCAAAGCTTTTTTTGTTTTTTCAAGAAAATCACTATTATTTTTAGTTGCTTTAATTACCTTTAAAATTTGTTCTGTACTCTCTGCTGCAGGAATATTTCCCATTGCTTTTCTAATTAATGTAGCAACTTCAAGTTCTTCTTTAGATAATAATAAATCTTCACGTCTAGTATTTGATCTCTTAATATCTATTGCAGGGAATATACGCTTTTCTGCTAAACTTCTATCAAGTAAAACTTCCATATTTCCTGTTCCTTTAAATTCTTCAAAAATTACATCATCCATTCTGCTTCCTGTTTCAGTAAGAGCAGTTGCTAAAATTGTTAAGCTTCCTCCATTTTCGATATTTCTAGCAGCTCCAAAAAATTTCTTAGGCTTATGCAATGATGCTGGATCAATACCTCCAGAAAGTGTTCTTCCAGATGCAGGAACAACTAGGTTGTATGCTCTAGCTAAACGAGTTATACTATCCAACAAAATTACAACATCTTTTCCTTGCTCTACTAATCTTTTTGCTCTTTCTATAACCATTTCTGCAACTTTTGCATGATGTTCTGGAAGTTCATCGAAAGTCGAATAAACAACTTGTCCTTTAATTGAACGTTCCATATCTGTAACTTCTTCAGGTCTTTCATCTATTAAAAGCATAATTAATTCACATTCTGGATTGTTTTGAGTTATGCTATTTGCAATTTCTTTTAAAAGTGTTGTTTTTCCTGCTTTAGGTTGTGCTACTATTAGACCTCTTTGTCCTTTACCAATTGGCGAAATAATGTCCATCATTCTTGTAGCATATTTTTCTTGTGTGGTTTCTAGTTTTAACCTTTCTTCAGGATATATTGGTGTTAAATCTTCAAATTTAACTCTTTTTAATGCTTTTTCTGGATGCTCCCCATTTACTTCTCCAACAAATATTAAGGATGGGAATTTTTCACCTTCTTTACACCTAGAAATACCTTTTACAAGATCTCCAGTATTTAATCTAAATCTTCTTATTTGTACTGGAGAAATATATACATCTTTTGGACTAGATAAATAATTAGATCCCCTTAAAAATCCATATCCTTCTGGCAAGACTTCTAGCATTCCCTCAATAATTTCATCTTCCTCATTATTTACTTGATATGCTATAGTATTTTCTTCTTGTAATTTTTCAACTTCATCATCAGAAGCATCATATCTTTGATTTACATTTTCATCTATTGAATCATCTTCTTCATCTTCAAAATTCTCTTCCAAGTCATCCTCATCTGGTTCTTCAAATTTATTGTTTTGAAGGCTTTTTAATACCTCAATTAATTCATCTTTATTTAATTTAGATATATTTCTTATATTGTTTTCTTTTGCAAGTTTTTTCAATTCTAAAAGAGTCAAACTATCTAATTCTGACATTATTTATATTCTCCTTTTTTATTTTAATTTTTTTGGGGTTTATTTAGAAAAAAAATTTAAATTTATAAAAACATTTTTATATTATACCATAAAAATTCATATTTGTGAAGTAAAATCCAAAAAAATCCTTG
>CAYTEX010000177.1:0-2697 GCA_964437015.1 uncultured Clostridium sp.
ATTCGCTAATAAAATAAAGCTATTTTTTAATGAAGTATTCAAAAATTATTGACATAAGAAGATATATAGAGATGTTACAGTTCAGTATGAATCATATTCATTAGATAGGATAAAAATATATTAATTTGCTCAAAAATGCTCGTTCAAGCTAATTTTCGAAAATAATTAATAATATATGGAATATTTATGGTAATAGAATTAAAAAATAATAAAAAAAGTATACAAAAATAAAAATTATATGATATAATTAATATACATGAAATAATATTTATAAAAAGAAAGGGATTTAAAATGGAAGGAAAGAAAAAAATTTATAAAATAGAAGAAGGAAAAAAGATATGTGGAGTATGTGGAGGAGTTGCAGAATATTTTAATATAGACCCAGTAATTATAAGAGTAATATGGGGAATATTAGCTTTCGCATATGGTACTGGAATTATTGCATATTTTGTATGTGCATTTGTATTTCCTAAAAAATCAGAAGTAGAATAATTTTGATAAGCTATAACATGCGTATAAACGTAAAAAATAACTAATCCTGTTTAACCACATATCATTTTATAAATTTTCTACGACCGGCGACAAGTTCCGGCTCTTCGAAAATTTATAAAACGATATGTTGACGCGGATTAGTTATTTATTAGTAATACTATTTTTACAAATTAAACTCTTTATGATATAATGAAAAAAATTTGCTGGAGGAAAAAATATGGAGTTAGCTACAGGTTTGTCAATACCATTATTAGGAACAGTACTTGGATCCGCAATGGTATTTTTTATGAGAAATAAAATGAATTCAAAAATAGAGAAATTACTATTAGGTTTTGCTTCAGGAGTTATGATTGCAGCATCTGTATGGTCTCTTTTGATTCCATCACTTGATATGGCAAAATTGCAAGGAAAGACTGAATGGCTACCAGCAACTGTAGGATTTCTTTTCGGAATTATTTTTTTGTTGGCATTAGATAGCTTAATACCACATATGCATTTAAATAGTGAAAAACCAGAAGGAATAAAAGCTAAATTAAAAAAGACAACGATGATGGTATTTGCAGTAACATTACATAACATTCCGGAAGGGATGGCTGTTGGTGTAACTTTTGCAGGAGCGCTAATGGGAAATTCCGGAATTACAATGGCAGGAGCTTTTGCATTAGCAATAGGAATTGCAATTCAGAACTTTCCAGAGGGAGCAATAATTTCAATGCCTCTTAAATCTGAAGGAATGTCAAAACCAAAGGCTTTTTTATGTGGGGCGCTTTCAGGAATTGTTGAGCCAATAGGAGCTTTTATTACAATTCTTCTTACAAATGCAGTTGAGACAATTTTACCATATCTATTATCTTTTGCTGCAGGTGCAATGATTTACGTTGTTGTAGAAGAACTAATACCAGAATCACAATCAGGAGAGCATTCAAATATTGGAACCGTTGGAGTTGCTATAGGATTTGTAATTATGATGATATTAGATGTTGCTTTAGGATAGGAGAGATTATGAAAAAATCAAATAAAACAAGAGAGAGTCAAATTGTTAAAACAAGTATGATTGGAATTATCGCAAATGTTTTTTTAGCGGTATTTAAAGCTATAGTAGGAATGCTTTCACATTCAATTGCAATAGTTCTTGATGCTGTAAATAACTTAAGTGATGCATTGTCATCTATTATTACAATAATAGGAGCAAAACTTGCTGGAAAAGAACCAGACAAAGAACATCCTTATGGTCATGGTAGAGCAGAATATTTAAGTGCAATGCTAATTTCTGTAATTATTTTATATGCAGGTGCAACATCATTAATAGAATCAATAAAAAAAATAATAAATCCAGAAGTACCAGATTATAGCAAAGTCTCATTAATTATTCTTATTGTTGCAATAGTAGTAAAAGTTATTTTAGGTTTATATGTACAAAAAGTAGGTGAAAAGGTAAATTCGGAATCACTTGAAGATTCAGGGAAAGACGCTTTAATGGATTCTATAATATCTCTTTCTACTTTAATTGCAGCAATTATATTTTTAGTTTCTGGATTAAGTTTAGAAGCATGGCTAGGTGTTATTATCTCGTTAGTAATTATTAAAGCTGGAATTGAAATGATAAAAAGTACAATTAGCCAAATTATAGGAGAAAGAGTTGAAAATGAGATTTCAACTTCTATCAAAAAAACAGTATCAAGTTTTGATAAAGTATATGGAGCATATGATTTAATTTTAAACAATTATGGACCAAATACATATTTAGGTTCTATTCATATAGAAGTTGCAGATACAACAAATGCAGCAGAAATAGATGAACTTACAAGAAAAATAATGGATGAAGTATATAAAAAGCATGGTGTAATATTAACAGCAATAGGAATATATTCAATGAATACAAAAGATGAAGAGATTAAAGAAATAAGAGAAGACATTAGTAAAATTGTACATTCATACAAAAGTGTACTTCAAATGCATGGGTTTTATTTAAATAAAAAAGAAAAAAGCATAAGTTTTGATATAATTATAGATTTTAGCGATAATGATAAAGAAAAAATCTATAAAGAAATATATGAAAAAGTAAGCAATAAGTATTCAGAATATAGTCTAAATATAACAATGGATTTTGATGTAAGTGATTAAAACTATACGTCAATTAGTATTATGCGACCAGTTTGTAAACTACCAAGAGTTGATATATATAAATTTATTCAGTTTCTCGGC
>CAYTEX010000178.1:0-2684 GCA_964437015.1 uncultured Clostridium sp.
AAAGAAGAAAAAATAGATCCGGATGATATTAAAATAGGAGATATAATAATTGTAAAACCTGGAGAAAAAATCCCGTTAGATGGAGTAGTTATAGAGGGAACTTCAATGATTGATACAAAAGCTTTAACAGGAGAATCTGTTCCAAGAAGAGTGAATTTTGGAGACGAAATTTTAAGTGGATGTATAAATCTAGATGGAGTTTTAAAAATAAATGTAACAAAAGAATTTGAAGAATCAACAGTAAGTAAAATATTAGATTTAGTAGAAAATGCTAGTAGTAAAAAATCTAAATCGGAAAATTTTATAACAAAATTTGCAAGATATTATACACCAATTGTTGTTATAATAGCTTTATTTCTTGCAATAATTCCACCTTTAATACTAAAAGATTCAGAATTTAGTAAATGGATATACAGAGCTCTTTCATTTTTAGTTGTATCATGTCCATGTGCTTTAGTTATATCTATACCACTTAGCTTTTTTGGTGGAATAGGAGGAGCTTCAAAGCATGGAATTTTAATAAAAGGAAGCAATTATTTAGAAGCTTTAAGTTCTACAGAAGCAGTAGTTTTTGATAAAACAGGAACTTTAACAGAAGGAGTATTTGAAGTTCAAAAAATAATGCCAAGTGGAATTGCGGAAGAAGAATTAATAGAAATTGCAGCATATGCAGAAAGCTATTCAAGTCACCCAATTGCAAATTCAATAAAACTAGCTTACGGAAAAGAAATAAGTAGTGAAAAAATTATTGATATAAAAGAGTTACCTGGAAGAGGAATTTTGGCAAATATAGAAGGAAAAAATGTATTAATCGGAAACGAAAAATTAATGCAAGAAAATAATATAAATTTTCAAAGACTAGAAGATATTGGAACAGTTCTTTATATAGCAATTAATAATAATTTTGCAGGGTCTATTTTGATTACAGATAAGATAAAAAAAGATTCTTTAAAAACAATAAAAAGATTAAAATCTTATGGAATTAAAGACACTATTATGCTTTCAGGAGATAAAAAAGAAGTAGCAGAAAGCATTTCAAAAGAACTTGAGATTGATAAAGTATATTCCGAATTGTTACCAGATGGAAAAGTTGAAAAGCTTGAAGAATTGCTTAAAAATAAATCAGCAAAGGGAAAGATAGCATTTGTAGGAGACGGTATAAATGATGCACCAGTTTTAGCATTAGCAGATATTGGTATTGCTATGGGAGCATTAGGATCAGATAGTGCAATAGAGGCAGCAGATGTTGTTATTATGACAGATGAACCTTCAAAAATTATAACGGCAATTAATATTTCGAAAAAGACTATGAGGATAGTAAAAGAAAACATTGTATTTGCAATAACTGTGAAGATTCTAATTTTAATTTTAACTGCAATGGGAATTACAAGTATGTGGTGGGCAGTATTTGCAGATGTAGGTGTTTCTATAATTGCAATTGTAAATTCACTAAGGATGCTAAGTAAGAGAATTAAAGGAGGAGAAAAGAATGTATAATGAAGATATTGAGCTTGCAAAAAATGCAAGATTAAAGGCATATTCGCCATATAGTAGTTTTCAAGTAGGTGCAGCATTAAGAACAAAAAGTGGGAAAATATATCTTGGGAGTAACATCGAAAATCATGGAATACAAGGAATTTGTGCAGAACGTACAGCTTTTGCTAAAGCACTTTCAGAAGGAGAAAGAGAATTTGACAGAATAACAGTTGTAGGTAGCCCAAAAGGTGAAGAATGTACAGAAAAATGCATGCCATGTGGATATTGTAGACAGTTTATGAGTGAGTTTGTAAATAAGGATTTTAAAATATGTGTTGTAGATAAAGAAAATAATGTAGAGGAATATACTATTGATGAACTATTACCACATAGTTTTAAATTTTAAATTGGTGCAAAGTATTATGGAGTAGAAAATAGTACAATAGTTACAATTGAAAGAAGGGATTTTATGATTTATATAATAAGACATGGTCAAACAGATTGGAATATAGAACATAGAACACAAGGCCAGACAGATATAGCCTTAAATACCAATGGAATAAAACAGGCAGAATTGATTACTGAAAAAATTGCAAATTTGAAAATAGATAGTATTATTTCTTCAGATTTGAAAAGAGCTTATATGACTGCTCAAATAATAAATAAAAAATTTAATAAAACAATTGAAACAGATAAAAGATTACGAGAATTTTGTTTTGGTACATTAGAGGGAATTATAAGAGATAATATAACTCAAGAAACATGGGATAATTTTAATAAAAATCCAAAACATTATAAAGCAGAAACAAAAGAAGAAATATTTAATAGGATAAAAAGCTTTATAGATGATTTAAAAAGCATTAATATAAATCAAAGTATTTTAGTTGTAACTCACGGTGGAACTATAAAAATGATAAAGTATTATTTAGATAATGGAGATAACTTTAATAATGAAAAATTTTTAAATGAATACATAAATCTTAAAATAAAAAATTTGGAATTATTTATTATTGATGAAAAAATGAATTTTAAAAAATATGATTTATAGAAATATAATTGTAGGAGAAAATATATGAATTTAAAAAAAGAAAAAAGCTGTGGATGTATTATTATAAAAGACAAAAAAGTACTCTTAGTGTATGAAAAGAACAGAAATTTTTGGGGATTTCCAAAAGGCCATATGGAAGATGGGGAAACAGAAATAGAAA
>CAYTEX010000179.1:0-1164 GCA_964437015.1 uncultured Clostridium sp.
ACAGAATTAAGTGATGAAAATTTGGCAAAAGTCTTAGAAGAGGCAGACATTAAAGTACAAAAAAAAATTATTGGTTTTTTAGATAATTCAAGAGTTATTGAAATTTTTAGCTTTATGTCAAAAGACGATATAGTCGATGTATTAGGAATATTAAACATAGGAAAAAGAAAACAACTTATCAATATAATGAAAGTTGGAGATAAAACGGTAATAAAAGAACTTTTAGGATATAAAGATGATTCTGCTGGTCGGAATAATGACAACAGAATATATTGCTTTATATCAAAACTTAACAGTAAAAGATGCAATGAAAAAAATAAAAGAAATTACACCTAAAACAGAATATATTCAGACAATATATGTAATGAATTCAAATAAAAAAATAAAAGGAACTGTTGATTTAAGAGATATTATTATTGCAGATGAAAGTTTAAAACTCGAAGACATTGCAGAAGAAAATTTTATATATGTTGAGCCAGAATTAGATCAGGAAGAAGTTGCAAGGATAGTTTCAAAATACGATTTAAATGCAGTACCAGTATTAAATAATAGCAAAAGAATGCTTGGAATAATAATGGTAGATGATATAGTAGATGTACTGGTAGAGGAACAGACTGAGGATATCTTAAAAATGGGAGGTGTCGCTAAAGAAGAGACACTTGATAGTACTTTATTAGAATCAATAAAAATGAGACTTCCATGGCTTCTTGTAAATCTTATTACTGCATTTTTAGCATCACTAACTGTAAAAGCATTTGAAAATACAATAGCAAAAGTTGTTGCTCTTTCTGCAATTATGTCGATAGTAACAGGAATGGGTGGTAATGCTGGTACACAAACGGTATCAATTATAATAAGAAATTTAGCAATTGGAAAAGTTAAGTTTAAAGAAGTAGGACATTTAATATTAAAAGAAGTTATACTAGGTTTGATTAATGGAGCTGTAATTGGACTGGTTACAGGGGTTATAGTAACAATAATTTATCATAATATATATTTAGGTGTAATTATATTCTTAGCAATGATTGGGAACTTAATAATTTCTGGATTCTTTGGACTTGTTATTCCAATTGTTTTAGAAAAATTAAAAATTGATCCTGCACTTTCATCATCTATATTTTTAACAACTGCGACAGATGTATTAGGATTTTTCTTGTTTTTAAG
>CAYTEX010000179.1:1174-2682 GCA_964437015.1 uncultured Clostridium sp.
TATAAAAAACGGAACTAATTTCTTAGTATATAAAAAAACTGAACTAATTAAATAGTTCAGTTTTTTCTATATATCTTTATTTAGATGATATTTTTTATATGAATAAATACAAGCTACAATGACAATTGCTGTAAAAATATATGTGATAATCTTAATACCTGCATAAGGCAATTCTTCAGGAGAAGTAGTATCATCTTCTGAGTTAGAAATGATTTCAAATGTTTTAATAGTAGAGCCTGTATAATTGTTTTTTCCTGTTATTCTAATTGTAGCTGTTCCAACATCTGTAGAATTTTCATATTCAACTGTATAATCTTGACCTTCTATTAATTTAATTGAATCACTTGTGATAATAACTTCTGGTTCTATTTTATTACCACTATAGATTTGTTCAGAAATATCAGAAATTTGGGTGAAATTGATATCTTTTTTTACAATATTAAAAGTTTTGGTTACGGTTCCACTATAATTACCGATACCTTTAATTTGTAAAGTTGCTGTTCCAATATCTAAATTGTTATAATAAGATAAAGTATAATCTGTACCTTTTACAAGTAGAGTAGAATCATCAAAGATTTTTAGCTCAGGAGTTATTACTTTACCAGTATATATTTTGTCTGTAATTTCTGAAATATTTAAAGTAGAGATATCTTTAGTAGTATCTATTTCTTCATTTTCTATAATATTAAATGTTTTGATAATTGCTCCAGAGTAATTTCCAATACCGTCTATTTGAATAGTAGCTGTACCAGCAGAAATGTTATTTGAATAAGAAACGGTGTAATCTTTGTTTTCAACCAATTTAGATGAGCCATCTGTTACATTAACTGGAGGTTTAATTTCACTTCCTGTGTATTCATATGATTGAACATCAGATATAGTTGCATAAGAAATATCTTTAGCTGTAATTCTAAATGTGATTTTTTTGGTTCCAGTATAGTTACCAATTCCCTTTATGTCAATAGAGGCTGTTCCAACGTTTATGTTATTATAGTAGGTTAATGAATAATCAGTTCCGTTCTTTAAAGTATAATTTTTATCTGTTATTGTTACATCAGGAGTGATTTTAAATCCGAGAAATGTTTGATTTTGAATAGGTGAAATTGATAAGGTATCAATTTTTGGCTTTTCTGTAACTGCAGGAGCTATAATGTTAAAGTTCTTTGTAACAGTTCCTGTATAATTACCAATTCCTTTTATAACAATACTTGCTTCTCCAATTTCTTTATTGTTTATATAAGTGAGAGTGTAGTCAGTATTTTCTTTAAGTGTTGTTTTTCCATCTTTTATTTGTATTTGTGGTGTCAAGGCTTTGCCAGTATGTGTAACATCACTGATTTTAGAAAAAGATAGATTTGTTATATCTTTTTTTTGTACTACAGAAGTTTGTATAACATCCATTATTCTTGAGGCAATAATACTGTGCCCATCTTTATTAGGATGTGGATCAACATTCATTTTTGAAAAATTACTAATTAATCTTTAAATGAAAAATGAACAATGAAAAA